>JAJZNY010000397.1 GCA_021852245.1 Planctomycetota bacterium
TGCGGATCGACGGCGATTCCATGACGCCCGTCTATCAGCCGGGAGATATTGTGATTTTCTCCGGCGACCGAACGCCGGTGGATGGTGACGATTGTCTCGTGCGGCTCGGCGATGCGGATAATTTTTCGACAACCTTCAAACGCATCCATTTTGTCGATGCGTCCGGCGTCAAGGCCAAAGATGGCGAATTTGTGTTCTTGGAACCCCTCAACTCCGATCATGCGCCACGCATCGTCCGCCGGGTTGATCTCACCGGCTTGTATCCGGCGCTGTGGAAGGTTTCCGCCGTCTGCCGTGGTTGTTGATGGCGGTAGAACCGTTCAATTAAATCTCACCCCGACGACGCCGTTCCGACCCACCGCCGCACCGGCCGGGATGCGGCGGACACGTCAAATCCCGGCCAACTGACATCCTCTGCGAGTCCGCCCCGGAACGCATCAGGCGTCGCGGGTAAAAATATTAAAATCCTCTTCCCGGAGGAAAAAACGGAGGTCCCATTCCGCGCGGGCCTCTTCCTCTTCCACCGCCACCGTGGCTGTGTCGCGGCCGCCCAAGATGCTGTGCATGTTTGCGGAAGCTGTAATCCGGTCGACCCCGGAAAAGGCGCCCTATAAAGGGGAATTCTTCCGTGACCACGTAATAGTAGGTGCCGTCCGGATATTCCGGCGTTACGCCGGTGCGCCCGTTCGCTTCGTCCAGATCGCCGTACCCCTCCACATATTCAAAATCACCCGTGTAGCGTCCGTCGTAACGACCACCCGGTCCGGCAGGGGGAGATGGGCGATTCCCCTCTTTGAGCCGATAACTGGAACGCAGCAGTTTCACCTCACTGTTGGCATCATTCGCCCGTGAATACCCCCATGGGGCGTAGATCGGAAATCCATCCGCCGCATATCCGATCAGCGTCACCTTGTTCCATCCATGGAGTTGGTGCACCAGAACCGTCGGTAACCCATGGTAGTGATACATGCCGTCGGATTGTACGTGCCCATGACTCTGATCGAGACCGAGGTTGCCAAATCCAGTCAGTACCGCGAAATTCCAGATCGACCCGCGCTGGTGATGCCAGAAACCCGCTGTGCCCGGGTCGAACACCACGCCGTCCAGTGCCACACCATAAAATTCCCAATTCTCCACGCGGGTCGTTTCTGATCTCAATCGTGGCCTCAGCGGCATGCGAAAACGCAGATTGTGTGGTCGGATGGCATTGGGACAACCGCGGTCGGGAAATCGCCCCACCTTATGATCCGGGATATCATTGGTATCGCAGTAACGATATCGCCCATGGATATAAAATTTCACATGACTCTGGTATTTGGGATAGACCGTACACGGCTCGAGATAATTTCTGCCAAACCGTCCATCCGCCATGAGAGGTAATGGCAGACTCAGCGCCATCCCCGCTGCAGCAAGGCCCATGATGTACCGCCGACGACTGATAACATCTTCCATCGCTTCGTCTCCTTTCAGACCACGAAAAACTCATTGATTCAAGAAACGCCCCAGGGGCCGGTGAGTTGCGAAATAATTCGCATACCATGCCGCCGTCCACCCCGCGGACGTTGTCCTCAAGGTTGCCCAGATGCCCTTTCGCCCCGGAGTTGGTGCGGGGTATCATATTGGGCAACAAAGCTGAATCGATTTCGTGGGATTTTGTTGATGGGGGTAATCCATGAATCTCGATGCAACTGATATCCGTGCTCTTATTGCACTCGTCAATCATCTGTGATCCGTATTGCATTCAAGGCCGGTCGGGCGACGAAAAATGCCGATTGAGGAATCGCTTCCGATCGAGGCCGCCGAGTACCGTGTACTTGGGACGCGTCCCGCGTATACGGCTCGCATTTACCTGCCGTAAAAAAAAAGAGGATGGATCGGGATTCTTCCGATCCACCCCCAGGTGTTTCATCAGCTCAGCCCGACCATCATCGGGCGAGCTATTATTTCCCTTGATTGCTTACTTCAGTGCACGGCGCCGACGGCTCAGTAGCATCAGTCCGACCGCACCGGCTCCAAAAATGCCGACGCTTGCCGGTTCCGGTACCGTCTGAAGCTGAATGCCATCCACACCCACGTTCGCACCGTTCGTAGCCAATATATTGAGCGTGATATCCCCATTCACCGGCGTGATGTTGGTGAATTCGATGTAGTTACCCGGGGTGGTGCCGGTCGCATTCACGAAAGTTCCGTCGAAGCTCGAGCCTTGCTGCTCCATAACCGTCTGGCTGTCGCTGCCGACCGAGAAGGTTCCCGTGATGGATGTGACTTTGAAAAAATCCGCTACTGTATAGACAACCAAGTTGTACGACCCACTGCCGAGCCCGGAGAGCGTGACGCTGCTGGTTGCCGTGGCGGTGGACGTGCTTTTCCCGGTCTTGAACTCACCATACAGCAGGGCGTAATTTGGCCCGTTGACGGGATGGGTTCCTGTCTGATAGTTATTGTTAAAAACACCGGAGATCGAAACAGGTGTGGACGCACCCGTGCTGTCCACCAGGTTGTTTATTGGGCCGAAATCAT
>JAJZNY010000002.1 GCA_021852245.1 Planctomycetota bacterium
AAAAGGTCGGGGCAAAACAGAGAAACTGCTGTTCATCGCAGATACCGGCAATGCCGTCCTCGCTCCAGCGATAGGCCCGGCTGCGGGCCATATCATGAGAAAAATAAGTCCATGCCGAGCCGTCGGGAGAATAATCCTCGCGGACGGTCCCCCAGGCGCGGGCGGAGACGTAGGGGCCCCACCGGCGCCATTTGGCGGCCTCTTCCGGTTTGGCCATCTTGTTGATCTCATGGTTGGCGGCGTCGAATTCTGGAGTGGGTTGCATATCGGCCCCCGATTAAAGTGCATGGACTTCAAGTAACCAATCTATTCCTTAACCGATTGTAACCTACGATACAAGGATCAGCCGATAAAATCGCACCACCGTTACGCTGGCAAGCCCCATCGGCACCGGGATATCCCACAGGATTTCAGAGAGTTGGACTGATGGTGGCGGCGCCCACGTCGGAGGAGGACCAATCGCCCGGCGGGCAGATGATGTTGGCGATGGGCGATGAGCCGATTAGAATAGGGAAGGAACGGATAACCATCCGTTGCAGTCGCCCAGCGCCGGTGAATTCGGGAGCCGCCACAACGGGGTGAGGTTCCGACGGGATTTTTCGCGCTGCGGCCGAATTTAAGGGAACAGGGCGTGACGACAGTAACAGTGCCTGCCGTTAAGGCGGAACCCACCGACGCGGAACTCATGCAATGGTATCGACAGATGGTGCTGATCCGGCAGTTTGAACTCCGGTGTGCGCAATCTTATCAGCAACAGAAGATCGGCGGATTCTGCCACCTGTATGTGGGGCAGGAAGCTGTTGCCGTGGGGTCGATCGGAGCGGTGCGTCCGGATGACTACATTATCACCGCGTACCGAGACCACGGGCATGCCATAGCGCGCGGCATGGAAATATACCCACTTTTCGGCGAGCTTTATGGAAAACGCTCCGGGTGCTCGCACGGCAAGGGTGGGTCGATGCATTTTTTCGATGTGGAGAAGAATTTTTTCGGGGGCCACGCGATTGTCGGCGCCCATATTCCGCTGGCGGTGGGGTTGGGATGGGCGATCAAATATCGCAAGCAGGATCGCGTCGTGCTCTGCTACTTCGGAGATGGGGCAATCAATCAGGGGGCGTTTCACGAGGCGCTGAATCTGGCCGGTCTCTTCAAGTTGCCGTGCATATTTCTGGTGGAAAATAACGGATACGGCATGGGAACGCATGTGCACCGGGCGTCAGCGGTGACGGAATTGAAACTGCGGACGGCAGATGCCTACGGTATTCCGGGGAAAGATGTCGACGGCATGGACTGTCTGGCGATGTACCGGATGGTGCGGTCGGCGGCGGATTACTGCCGGGCGGGGAATGGATCGATATTTCTGGAAGTGAAGACTTACCGCTACCGTGGCCACAGCATGTCAGACCCGCAGAAATACCGGACGCGCGAAGAGGTGGCGGAATTTCAGAAGCATGATCCGATTGGTCGGCTGGAGAAAATTCTGCAGGAAAAGCGGCTGTTGGATGATGCCAAGATCAGTGCGATCGCGGACGAAATTCACCGGGAGGTGGAGGCGGCCCATGAGAAGGCCGATGCCGATCCGACACCGGATCTGGAAGATGTATGGACGGACATCTACGCACAACCGTTCGGGCCTTACCGTTGATCAACATAAAAAAATGGAAGAGTGAAAAAGAGCCGGCCGTTGCAGGGCGTCCTCACATCGGGCGGCGAAAACTGAACCTCAAAGCCCCCATGCGGGAAGGATAAAGTATGCCAGTGATTCAAATGCGGGAAGCTCTCAATCAGGCGATGTGTGAAGAGATGGAGCGCGACCCGGATGTGTTTCTGATGGGAGAGGAAGTGGCGGAATATGACGGCGCCTATAAGGTGTCGCAGGGGATGCTGGCGAAGTTCGGCCCCATGCGGGTGGTGGATTCACCCATTTCGGAATGCGGATTTGCCGGCCTGGGAGTGGGCGCGGCGATGGTCGGCATGCGGCCGATTATTGAATTTATGACTTTTTCATTTTCGCTGGTCGCGTTTGATCAGGTGGTGAATAACGCACCAAAGGTGCGGCACATGTCGGGCGGGCAACTCAGCGTGCCGATCGTTTTCCGCGGCATCTCGGGGCCCGGACAGCAGCTCGGGGCCACACACTCATGGACGGTCGATGCAATTTACACGCACGTGCCGGGCCTCAAGGTGGTCATTCCCTCAACGCCCTATGACGCCAAGGGACTGCTCAAGACTGCCATCCGGGATAATGACCCGGTCATCTTCCTTGAAAATGAATCGATGTACGGAAACCGCGGCGAGGTGCCGGAAGAGGAATATCTGATTGAATTCGGGCGTGCGGACATCAAACGACCCGGAACCGATTGCACCGTCGTAGGGTGGGGGCATACGGTACTCACGGCGATGGCGGCGGCGGAGGAACTTGAAAAATCGCACGGGATCAATGTTGAAGTCATTGATCTGCGCACGCTGCGGCCGATGGATATGGATTCGATCCTGACATCGGTTAAGAAGACGGG
>JAJZNY010000120.1 GCA_021852245.1 Planctomycetota bacterium
TGGTGCAATTGGTCAGCAACATGATCAGGCGGTCAATTCCGATTCCCAATCCGCCGGCCGGTGGCATTCCATGACACAATGCAGTTACGAAATCATGATCCATCCGCGCCATCGATTCATGTTCCGGCAAACCCGCCAGCTGTGCGGAGAGTGTTTCATATTGCACCTCCGGATCATTAAGTTCCGTGTAGGCATTGGCCAGTTCCATGCCGGCGACGTAAAGTTCAAATCGCTCGGCGATGGAGGGGTTGCCGACCTTGCGCCGCGTCAACGGACACAGCCCCGCTGGATAGTCAAAGACAAAAACCGGCCGGTCATAGTCTTTCAAAGACGGCTCGGCGAATCGCTCAAAAAGCTCTCCGCGAAGCACATCAGGATCTTTGCTGTCACTGTGTGTTATGCCGCAGTCAGCCGCGGCCTTGCGAACCGCAGCATCGTCTTCCATCGCAACCCCAACATGCCTTTGAAATAAATCGCCGTAGGCGATCCGCTCAAATGGGCAGGTGTAATCAATCTGTCGATCTCCGAATGGCAGAAGCACCGGACCATCGGTTTTTTTCTGCAGGCGAGCTTCGTTTTCAGCCAGTGTCACCACCAACGTTTCGGTCAATTCCATCATCCCGGCTAGATCGCTGTAAGCTTCGTACAGCTCCATCATGGTGAATTCCGGGTTGTGGCGCGTATCGATCCCTTCGTTTCTGAAATTTCGATTGATCTCAAAAACCCGCTCCATACCGCCGACCATCAATCGTTTCAGGAATAATTCCGGACTGACGCGAAGATATAAATCGATATCGAGGGCATTGTGATGCGTTAAAAACGGACGGGCGGCAGCACCACCGGCCATGGACTGCATCATCGGGGTTTCAACCTCGATGAATTTGCGCTGATGCAGGAAACTCCGAATTTCTGCGATGATCCGACTTCGCGCCTGAAATACAGACATCGAGCCGCTGTTGGCCGCCAAGTCCAAATATCGCTGCCGGTACCGCAACTCCGTGTCGGTGAGCCCATGGAATTTATCGGGAAGCGGCAGGAGGGCCTTGGCGGAAAGCCCGAAAGCGGTGGCCCAGATCGTGACCTCACCCGTATTGGTGTGGCCGACTTTTCCCTCAAACCACGCAATATCGCCAAGTTCGAGCAATTTCGCCTTTTCCCACTCGGCTGCGAGCATCTGCTTCGTCAGACCGATCTGCAATTTTCCGGAGGAATCTTGGACCGTGATGAAGATCAGCTTGCCGATATCGCGCAAAAGCACAATACGACCGCAAATCCGTGCGATCTGAGTTCCCTCATGAGGTGTGCTTTCGGTATGTAGCGCCTTGGCGTCGAGAACCGGTTGAACGCCGTCAAGCCGCGTTCCATACGGATCAACTCCAAGCGCCCGCCATTTTGCCAGCCGATGGTGCCGTTCCTGAAATTGGGGATGCTCTGAAATCATGTGTCCTCATCAAAACCAAGCACCGCATTCTAACGGTCTTACGTACATCCGCAATTTAACGCGCGCCGTACTCCAAACGGCGGCGGGGACGGCAGGGGGGTAAAGTCACGGGAAAAGCGGGCGAAGGGATTTGAACCCTCGACATTCACGTTGGCAACGTGACGCTCTACCACTGAGCTACGCCCGCGTAAGTGAGGGGCAATTATAACTTATTCCAAATCCGTGTAAATGCGCCGCCGACGGAAATCTCGCGCGGGTGAGGCAAGTTTTCCCCGGCGCTCCGGGGGAGTGCGAGTGGAAACAGGCCAGCCGCAGGCACGACGCCATACTCCCACCGTAGTTAATTACCGCCGACCGCAGGGAAAGAGAGAGAAACCCAATCAACCGCAGGGGACGGGCCGGCTGCGCCGGCAGAACGGGGAAAGTAGAAAGTGGAAAGGTGAGCATGCATGGGTCGTGCGAGGCACGACGGTAAGTGCTTTTTTCCACCGCAGGGGACGCTGAGGAACGCTGAGGCCGGGCGGCTGCGGTGCCAAATAGCCGCCGGCTTGCCGGCGGTAACGCTGGAAAGGGTATCAGGGTATCAGGGTATCAGGAAATTGAGGGGCGGACGTAACGGCCGTGGTTTGATTCCGCCTGCCCGGCGCGTTAGGCTTTCATCGGTAATTCCATGTTGAGGCCGTGTTATGGTCGCAATCAATAAAATTCTGTTGCCCGAATGCACCGGTGGAGGGTGCGGTGGCGAGACCAGCACTTGCCCGGACCGCCGCGTCCACCGCCGCAATGCCGAAAACCGAGCACCGGTAACTCGCAACCATTGCCGCACGCAGCCGCTGGTGAATAACCTGTATCAGGGGATGACGCTGGATGCGGTGACGGGGCTGTATTATGAACGCAATCGCGATTACTCGCCGAGCCTCGGCCGGTGGATGGAGGAGGACCCGGCCCAATTTATTAACGGGGCCAATACGTATCAATTCGTCGATTCCTCGCCGGTGGGGAATGTGGATGCGCAGGGGTTGGTGGATGCCCCTGAGCCCGCATTTGAGCCCGAGCTCCCCGGTTTCAGACCCTTCGGGATCGAAAGCGGCGGCGGTGGAGAGGTGACTGCGCCTGGCGAGCCGGTGGGCCCAGGCGGCCCCGAGTTTACGCCATCCCCAGGCGTGGATGCGGCCGAGGGCGGCGGTTCCCCGACTGGGAGCCTCAGCGGCGGTGGATCCGGCGAGGGGGCGACCGAGGCCGGTTCGGGAACCGGCACAGAAACCCCCGAGGCGCCGGCGAGTGAGCCCGCGCCGGCGGCGGGCACGGCCCCGGCTGACTACCCGTCGATGGGCGAACTCGCCCGTGATCCGGCGCTGGCGAAGTACGAGCGCGTCCCCGAAATACTCGGTGAGCCGGCTACCGAATACTGCCCGGCGAGCGCCGCAGAGAGAGCAGTGCCTGAAATTCGGTTCGGTACCGTACATGCGATGCCGCACTTCGTGGGAACGGGCGTAGACCAATCGCTGGTGGAAAACGCCATACAGTCCCAGCTGCAGAATGAATTAGCCGGGGCGACTGTTCAGGGCCCGTTCACGGGCGAGATAAACGTCGGAGGACAAACAAAAGTATATCGCGGGTTTGGCCTGCCGAATGGAACGGTAAACGTGGGAACCTACTACCCTGTCAAACGAGGTAAGCACGATGGGAACAGAAACTGAATTCCGTGAATTGTCGGAACAGGAAAGGGTTCTGATAAGGACGCTTCTCTCGTTAAAGTTCCGAGGATCGCGCGAGCTAATGACTCAGCTACCAGATTTGCTTGCGCGACGAACTGACGAAGACGGTTCCTTGGAATTTAGGGTTCGTGGCCCCGCTTCGGCCAGCGTGCCAGATGGGCCTGTGGTGGAGGGAAATTATCCTGAGGACGCCGAGGGCGCCGAAACCCCAGTTCGGGTGAATGTCCTTCTGCATGTAAGAGGCGGCAAGCTTCGGATGTTGGAAATTTACAAGGACGATAGCTCCCCGTTAGCCGCCCCGCTCGATCCAAAAAAGCTTGCTCTGTTCAGCCCATTGGTCTGAGGGCGCAGGGCGGGATGAGAGGCACGGGCCCCGGGGTCCCCTAGGCGGTGGTTCATGCTATACTCGCGGAGAACCCAGCCTCGGGCCACTGTCAGTTGCCGCGGACGGGTGCAACAGGGCGGCAGCTTTTCCGCCCCGCCCCGGCGCGTTATGATTTCAGTAAGGATTTCATTTTGGGGCCGATATGGTCGCGGTCAATAATGAATTGATGCACGGCGCGGAGACGATTCGCCGCCGCAGGCAGCCGCTGGTGAATAATCTGTATCAGGGGATGACGCTGGATGCGGTGACGGGGCTGTGCGATGAGCGTGCACGCGACTATTCGCCGAGCCTCGGCCGGTGGATGGAGGAGGACCCGGCCCAATTTATTAACGGGGCCAATACGTATCAATTCGTCGATTCCTCGCCGGTGGGGAATGTGGATGCGCAGGGTAACAGCGCCGCCGTGCCGAGCCTGCGGAGCCTGACCTTGGGGATCGACCTCGGGATTCTCCAAGATGAGCTTGCGTACTTCAAAGCCTCCGGTTACACGATGGCCGCTGCCCTCCTGCAGGGTTTTCTCGGGAACAGGAATGGCGCGGGCTACCCCGGAGGCAGCACCAATGCCTTCAACACTCCCGCCTTCCCGAATGAGGTAAAAGGCTCCAAAGACTACCGCATTCACGCGAGCCGCTACCTGCGGAACTACATTGACGGGCTTGTGCAAAGGAACCGTGCGGCTTTCCCCAACGGCGAAGCGGTTATCGTCCCAATTCCGAAACACGCCAACATCTATATCCAGTTCTACTTCGACTTTGGGTACGGCGATTCGCCAACTCTGGCGAACGATCTGATGTATGCCTTCGGCGGCTTGGTGTTTAATTTCTCTGGCCGCATTTCCGTCACGCGCTGCCACGACAATGTCACCTGGCCAACAAGGGGCCTCTATGTCAAAACCGATGACAATTACAATTTCCCCGTCTACACGCCCGGCAACCACAGGCATGGGTGGAGCAAGCTCTTTTTCGGTGTTTTGGCCGACCTGAAGAACTATGCTGCCGGGGCGTGGAACGCATTTGACGCGGGCTACTCCCTCCAGCACACCTTCGGATATAAATCGTTCTACCATCCGCTGAATTGGACCGACTCCTTCAGCGGCAAGTTTTCACTGTCGACTCCGCCCCCAAATTACGCTTGGATCGTGCCCAGCCTGGTGGGCGGGTAGGGGGGGACGGCGTCTGCTCCACCGGCGCAGCACTGGCGGAGCTTCCCGGCGGCGAGGTAAAGGAGGGGCCGGGATCGTCCGCCGAGGCCGGTTTGGCGACAGGTTTTTGCCGATGTGCTGGCGGAGGCCCGGCCCAAAGATGGAGTAAGGAAGTTGCGGCCAAGTTATCCCAGCCCACGGCATCTGGCTGTGGTTCTACCCTTAGATGCCTTGACCGTGGTGCCGACGTAGAGTGAACAGGCGTATGCCCTATGAAGAATATCCCGGCCAAACTGATCCGTGACGTCCTGATATGGACGCTTGCCGTGCTGCTCATCTTGATCTTCCCCTTGGCGTCCGTCGCGGTGATGGTCATACTGGGACGCCAGGGCGGTGGGAGTTATCCGTCCAGCGGGCACCCGGATATCACGTACGTTGAGGTTTCCACCCACGGGGGGCGTTGGATCGATACCCATACCTATGTGAACGTCAGCATCCTTTATGTCTCGACTAAGGCGAAGCGGGCCATGCAGGGATTTATCAACGCCAGATTGCCCGAGCAGGACCCCTGGCCCGCGTGGTGGCACGAAAGGAGAAGGTTCCCCAATGTCAGGGCCATTGTTAGTTTCGTATACCCATTCCAACCTCCCTGTTCCGCCCGTGCCAAAATATATAAGGTTCCGGGTGGCTTCTTCATGCTACTTTACCACCATTCCGATGCACCAGAACAGGCCTATTACGTACACGGCAGAAGCGCCGCCGCCTACCGCAGACTTTTCAAGCCGCTCTTTTCGGCTGGTCTGCCTTATGGCTACGGGTACCACGGGCTCCATTTGTCGTTTTGATGATATTTCGGAGATTACTTTGGCGAACTCCAAGGAGCAAACTTTTCTGCGTCGCTGGGGGCATGCGTGCTGGAAATTAGCGTGCAGGCTGGCTTCGCTAAGGCCGTCAGCCGCGTTGATCGCCGATATACTCGGCGCGGCCTTGGTTCTCTCTTACTTGTTGACAATTGCCCTGTTGCAATGGATGTCGCCGGTATTATTCATGACGCCCATGGCAAAGCACCCGTGGTGTATCGTCCGGTTTTGTAACGCAACTTGCGACTCCTTGGACCTGATCGCCCTTTTCTCGTATTGGTTCACCTTCGGCGGCTGCGTTGCGGCGACTGCGTCCTTCCTCACCAGCCGTCGCGGGGATCGCCGAATTCCTTGGATTGGGATCGTCGGATTTGCCGTTGCCACATTGATCTTGTTCTATGCACCCGATTGAATCTAGGCTGAACCGCCACGGGCGGCGATTCTCAGCAAACGTCCGGCGAAGCTCTCAATTACCCACGAGTCGGGTCGCAGAATGGCGTGCCACGCGGTAACAGAGAATGGTTGGCCTACCGGCAAACGTTGCGGATGGGTGTAATGAAGCGGCACCTCTCGTGCACCGCCCCGGCGTCACACTTTCATTGCAAATTCCATCTCGAGGCCGTGTTATGGTCGCGATAAATGAGGGATCGAGCAATCGGAGCGGGCGGCATCGCCGGCTCGCGGCCTCAGTAACCTCTACTCTGCGAACCTCCGCGTCCTCTGCGGTAAAAATGAAATAAAATCATGGCCGCATGGCGCACGGGAGGGTACGAAAAAGCGTAAGGAGCTAATGCAAAAATCTTAATGCCTTTCATTCTTGGCGTGCGAAAAAAGCAAATGACATCATGCCCCAGGCATGAAGCCGTATCTCGCGCGGAGGCGGTTCAATGGCGCGAGCGAACCAGGTGCCGGAGCCTCTGCGAACCCCTGCGCCCTCCGCGGTAAAAATAGTTACTTACCTCATGCGTCAGCATGAAGCGTGCTTGCTCGACTTTCACCTTTCTGGCGGCGCCGCCCGCAAAAATTGCCACGCCGTTTCGCCCCGAGGTCTCATACCGCGTGGAGTGATCCTATCCATGGTAAATTGGGGTCGATGACTGGCAGGCTTGCAATTCCGGTCATCCACCGATACAAACTGGGCCGCCAATGGAGGCTTGATTAAATGCTGTGGTCAAAAACGTTAATCCCCACCACCCGTGAAGTTCCGGCCGACGCCGAGATTATTTCTCATCAGTTACTCCTGCGAGCAGGACTCATTCGTCGTGTGAGTGCAGGCATTTACGATTGGCTGCCGCTTGGATGGAAGGTGCTCACCAAGGCCAACAGCATCATCCGCGAGGAGATGAATGCGATCGGGGCCTTGGAAATTCACATGCCTGCATTGCTGCCCGCGGATTTGTGGCGGCAGACCGGTCGCTATCAGGACTACGGTCCCTTGCTCTTCAAGGTGAAGGATCGGCGCAACAGTGAAATGATACTCGGCCCGACGCACGAAGAATGCGTGACGGAGCTTGTACGGGCCTACGTTACCAGTCACCGTCAATTGCCGCTCACGCTTTATCAAATTCAGGGTAAATTTCGCGATGAGGCGCGGCCACGCAACGGGTTGCTTCGCGTCCGCGAATTTTTCATGAAAGACGCATACAGCTTCCACACTTCTCTGGAAAGCCTGGCCAAAACCTATCAGGATATGTTTCAGGCTTATGTGAACATCTTCCGTCGCTGCGGGGTGCCTGCAATCCCGGTTGAAGCCGAAAGCGGGCCCATCGGTGGCGATGCCAGTCACGAATTTATTTGCCCATGCGAGGCCGGCGAGGATGTCATCGTTCAATCCGAGGATGGCAAGTACTGCGCAAACCTGGAGCGGGCCAGCCACCGTACCGAGCGTGAGTACCGCTTTGCCGATGCTCCGTCTGTCGCAGGTACCAATCTGGAGGAGATTGAGACACCCGACGCAACCTCCATTGAATCGGTTTGTCGGTTGCTTAAGATCGTGCCGCAAAAAATGATTAAAACGATGGTGTATGTGCGGCCGAATGACGCACCCGGAAACCGATTTGTTGTGGCTTGTGTCCGCGGCGATCATGAAGTCAATGAGAATAAACTACGCCGTCTGGTGGGACCCGTCGAACTGGCGGATGAAAAGGCGGCACGAGAATTTGGATTCGCCATTGGATATGTAGGGCCGCATATCGCCAATTCACTGCCGGTTACTTTGGTTGTGGATGCTGATGCCCTGATGGTGACCGAGGCGACAACCGGTGCCAATAAGCCATTCTGGCATGTCACCAATTTTTCCTTCGGCGCCCATATCGATCGGGAAAAAGCGGGGGAACCCTTGGTGGGTGACATCCGACTGGTGGCGTCCGGGGATTGCTCTCCTTCGGGGTCGCCGCTGAAATTCAGCAAGGGTATTGAGTTAGGCCACGTATTTAAGCTCGGAACCAAATACACCGATGCGCTCGGTGCCGTTTATGCTGACGACAAACAGATCAACCATAGCATGATTATGGGATGCTACGGCATCGGGCCGGGGCGTATACTGGTAGGGGCGATCGAGACCTCCCACGATGCGGATGGAATCATCTGGCCCATGAGCCTTGCCCCGTACGAGGTGGTGATCACGCCGGTCAAATTTGAGGGGCAGGTGGCCCAATTTTCCAATGAGTTGTACCGCCAACTTGTCGATGCCGGAATTGACGTTCTACTTGATGATCGGGACCAACGACCGGGCGTAAAATTCAAAGATGCGGATTTAATCGGCATTCCCCTGCGGATTGTGGTTGGAGAAAAAGGGCTTGCCCTCGGCCAGGTCGAAATAAAGTCGCGAACCGAAAAATCGCCAACCAACACACCCGCAAACTCCGCGGTAACCCAGATCGTGGAGATGGTAAAAGCGAAAAGACTCCAGCCAGCAGGGGTGGCATCGGCGGGGGGGTAGGCCGGTCGAAGAGGCATGGAATTCTGGTCGGAGTTTGAAAATCCGTGGCAGCCTGGCTGGGGAATCTGAAGGAATATTTCACCCAAGATGTGTTAAGAAGTTGTAAAACCGAGTATAATATACGGTTCGGCCGGTCGGAAGAGAGTTGGATACGCGAGTTCCCGCTTTCGACCGCCGGTATCGCCGATTGCACGGTGCATGAGGCACAAAACTTGGTGCGAGCCTGAACGCGGATTGCCACAGCGGCTTTTTTCAGCGAGTGTGGTGAGTCGCGTCGGTCGTTGATTTTAGTCTGTTTTCACTATGATTGCTCATGCTGTGGACATAAGCGTCCTAACGGATGATCAGGAGGATTCCGTGACTCAAACCGCTCATTCTCAGGTACAGCCGCCCGCGACCGTCCATACGGTACTGCCGGCCAACGCCAATTCCAACATCGCCCTGTTGTTGGAACGGGGCAAGGCGCAGGGGTATCTGACATATGAGGAACTCAATGAACTGCTGCCCGACGATGTCATCGCTCCCGATCGGCTCGACGCACTGATGCAGCAGTTTGATGAACTCGGTGTCGAATTGATCGACAAGACCGATGAAGAGAAACAGCCGCCGCCATCACCGGATGATCCTGATGAATCCATGATGAGCGAAGCGGAAGCGGAAATACGCGAGATCAAGGATGACGAACCGGCGGACGCGGCGAGTAAATCGATCGAAGATCCGGTCCGCATGTATCTGACGCAGATGGGTGAAATCCCGCTGCTGTCGCGCCATGAGGAGATTCAACTCGCAAAAAAAATTGAACTCACGCGCATGGCGTTCCGGCGCAAGGTGCTCGAGAGTGATTACTGCACCCAGGCGGCGGTGCAGATTCTCGCTCAGGTGCAGTCCGGTGAATTGCCGTTTGACCGCACGATGAGAGTTTCGACCGCGGAGGAAGACGCCAAAGCCACCATCAGCAAACGTATTCCCGAGAATCTTGCCACCATACGGTTGATATGCGAGCGCAATCGCATGCGGTGGGAAAAAATCATTGATCCCGCCACCAGTGAAGCTCAGCGCCGGGAACTCCAGGCGCAGATCAGCTCGAGCCGACGCAAAGCCGTCACGCTCCTTGAAGAGCTTTCCCTGCGTACCAGCAAGATTATCCCGCTGATGCGCAAATTGCTTTCCATAAGCGATAAAATAAACAATCTGCGGAACCGATTAACCGACAAAAACAGCCGGTTGACGGAGGACGACCGCCTCGCCATGACAGATGAATACCAGGGGCTGCTGGATCTGGTTCTGGAAGATGCCGATTCTCTGGCCCAGAGGTGCCATCGCATCACATCCGTATTTAATGAATATGAAGACGCGAAGCGTAAACTTTCCGGCGGTAATCTGCGCCTGGTGGTTTCAATAGCCAAAAAATACCGCAACCGCGGGCTGACCTTTCTGGACATCATTCAGGAGGGGAACACCGGATTGATGCGGGCGGTGGATAAGTACGAATACCGGCGCGGCTACAAATTCAGCACCTACGCGACCTGGTGGATACGTCAGGCCATCACGAGAGCCATCGCCGATCATGCCCGTACCATCCGTATCCCCGTGCACATGATTGAAACCATGTCCCGGCTGCGGAACATCAGCAAAAAGCTGCTTCAGGATCTGGGGCGGGAACCGACCATCGAAGAAATCTCGCGTGAAGCCAAGATGCCCCCGTCCGAGTGTCGACGCGTGCTGAAAATCGCCCGGCATCCGATTTCGCTGGATCGACCGGTGGGGGAGTCGGAAGATTCCTATTTTGGGGATTTCATCGAGGACGAATCCGCTGACAACCCGGTGCAGACGGCGACTCAGGAAATGCTGCGGGACCGGATTGACCAGGTTCTCAAGACGTTGACGTATCGGGAACGCGAAATCATTAAATTGCGTTATGGCATCGGCGACGGATATACCTACACGCTGGAGGAAGTGGGGCGGATATTCAAGGTGACGCGAGAGCGCGTCCGCCAGGTGGAGGCCAAGGCGCTGCGTAAGCTGCAGCATCCCGTCCGGTCGAGAAAACTGGAAGGGTTTCTTGATGGATCCATCATGTCCACCATCGGCCTCATGCCCGGCGGAGCAGCGTCTTCGGCTGAGAGCTCGGACGGCGACGACGGCCTTGACATCGGAGATGACGGCCAGAACTCGCTCGATGGGTGAATTGGAGGCTGATCCTCAGTCCAGCTCCTTTTCATCTTTTCGAGTGATATCGGCACCGACGGCCTTGAGCCGTGTTTCGATCTTTTCATAACCTCGGTCAATGTGGTAAACCCGATTGACGATGGTTGTATCGCGGGCGGAGAGTCCGGCCAGCACCAGTGCCGCCGAAGCTCGAAGATCGCTGGCCATGACGGGGGCGCCGATGAGTTGCCTGGGGCCTTCTACAATGACCGTCGGCCCTTCGCGATGGATGCGGGCACCCAGGCGTGAAAGCTCCGCCACGTGCATGAATCGGTCGGGAAATATTTTTTCGGTAATAATGCTGTTTCCATCGGCTGTTGTCAGAAGGGCCATGAACTGAGCCTGAAGATCCGTCGGAAAGCCGGGATATGGCTGGGTGGTCAGACTCGCTGCCCGCAAATTCCTCTGCGATGAGACCGTCACACCGGTACCGCTTGGTTCGGTAATGACACCGACCGCCCGCATTCGGTCGATAAACGCCATGAGATGATCGGTTCGCACATTGTCGATCTGCAGTTCGCCGTTGGTGATGGCCGCCGCGATCATGAATGTACCGGCTTCGATGCGGTCGGGAATAATCCGGTGTGTCGCGCCATGGAGAGATGAAACGCCTTCAATCGTAATCCGCGGGGTTCCATCGCCGGAAATCTTCGCCCCCATACTGCGAAGATAATCCGCCAGATCAACGATCTCAGGTTCACACGCGGCCGACTCGATGACCGTGGTTCCCGTCGCCAGAGATGCCGCCGACATGACGTTGGCGGTACCCAGAACCGTGGACCCGAAATTGCCACCCAGAAAGATCGAACCTCCCTTGAGCTTCTTGGCTTTGGCGACAATATCGCCATTTTCCAGATTGATGCTGGCCCCGAGCGCCTCAAGTCCCCGCAGATGGAGGTCTACGGGGCGATCGCCGATCGCGCAGCCTCCGGGCATGGATACGCGCGCGATGCCGCGGCGGGCCAGCAGCGGTCCCAACACGCAGATACTCGCCCGCATTTTCCTCACGACATCGTAGGGCGCATGAGAGTTGCTGGTATCCTTGACTTCGATTCGAACTGCACTGCCCGAGCGTTCAACTTCCGCCCCAAGCATTTTCAGCAGATCAATCTGGCTTTGAATATCCTGTAAATCCGGTACATCTTCGATGACGGACGGACCATCCGCCAGTAAAGCTGCCGCCATGATCGGCAGGGCGGCATTTTTTGCCCCGCTGATGCGCACCGTGCCACGAAGACGATGTCCACCGTTAATAACCAGACAATCCATTGCTTATTATCCTCCGTGAAAAAGAGAGTCTCCGGTCTCTGAATAGTTGAATATCAGTTCATCTGCAGAACATGCCGCATGGTATATCGGCCGGCGGGTTTGCCGAATAAATAGGCTGCGGCACGCAGCGCTCCGCGTGCAAATGTGTCCCGACTCGTCGCCACGTGACGAATTTCCAAACGCTCGCCGCCGGTAGAAAAATAGACGGTATGCTCGCCGACGATATCGCCCATACGTACGGCATGAATACCGATCTGCCCGTGTTGCCGCACGACGTTGTCGCCGTGCCTGCCGAAAATCAGATCATGCCGGGGGTCGCGGCCGGTAGCGCTGCATATGGCTTCAGCCAGGGACAACGCCGTGCCGGACGGCGCATCTTTCTTCCGGTCGTGGTGCATCTCGACGATTTCAATTTCGTAGTCCGAACCGAGCTGATTGGCCATCGCTCCAAGCATGCCGATCAGCCAATTCACTCCGACGCTGGTGTTATTGGCCTGAAGAATCGGAATCTTTTCTGAAGCGGCCGAAATTAAATCATGATCCGACTTCGAAAGACCCGTCGTGCCGATCACCGCGGCTCGGCCAAATTGCCTGCATACCGCCAGATTGCCCTTCAGGGCGGCCGGCTGGGAAAAATCAATCAGCACATCAAAATCCGGTTCAAGATCGGCGGTGAGTTCCAGACCGGAATCATTAAGTCCAGCATATCGGAAAATATCTTTTCCGATGCGCGGAGAATCCGGGCGATCAATCGCCTGACAGATTGAAAATTTTTCGGGTTCACCGTGGGCAAGCGTGACAATTCGAAGACCCATTCGACCGGCGGCGCCGCAGATTGCTAAACGTATCGGCTTCATCATCGTTCCATCCTCATCGCGCCAGTATCATATCCTCACCGTGCTTCGGCCGCTTCAGGTGACCGGAAGAGTCTCACGCAGAGCGGAAATGATATCAGATAATTTGTCGGCGACCTG
>JAJZNY010000213.1 GCA_021852245.1 Planctomycetota bacterium
TGGCAGAAGTTTTCACCGGTAAATCGGGCTCCAACGTCAAGCTTGCAGACACCATTCGCAGTTGCAGGGAAATTGCCGAAGGCAAATGGGATCATCTCCCCGAAACGGCCTTCATGTATGTCGGCACGGTGGAAGAAGCCGCCCAGCAGGCTGCGAAAATGCAGAATTGATGGCCGGTACTCCGGCTTGGGCAACCCGCGTCTCAGCCGTCGGCTCATGGTCGCACCAGTGCACACTGACTGGCGCCCATCGTCTGCCCGCTCAGAGAGCAAAACCGCCCCCTTGGCCAGAACTCTACAATGGTGTTACCCTATTAACCAGCGCACAGCTCTTCTGAGGCCGAGTCGGAGCCAAAGTGGCACCGCGCGGCGAGTGAACGCAGGCGAATAAGGGGACGGAACATGCTCGTTACGACCACGGAAAATATTGTCGGTTATCGTGTTACCAAAGTCTATGGACAGGTATTCGGCGTGGTGGTGCGCAGCCGCGGGGTGGCGGGAAACTTCATGGCATCGCTGAGAACCGTCGTCGGCGGGGAGATCAAGGAATATTCCAACATGCTGGAAGAGGCCCGTCGCCACGCTACCGATCGAATGGTGAAAAATGCCGCAACGATGGGGGCCAATGCGGTGGTGATGATGCGTTTCGACTCATCGGAAATGGGGCAGACCATGTGCGAAATCGTCGCCTATGGCACGGCGGTGCAGATTGAGCCGGTCGCCGGGGCCATGTAATCAGGGCTTCCGCATGCGTAAATTCTGTTACGGCCTCGGTTGGTCCATGCTGGCGCTGAGCCTGATCTGCTTTGCCACCATTATCCTCATCCCGTTTGGAATTTATCTTTTCGTTTTCGGCGTCGGGCTCCTCATCCTTACCCGCTTGGAGAGCTGGCGGTATCAAAAGCGTGTGGGCACCGGCGACGGATTCATCCCCACCGATGAAAAATATATTGATGTTGAATCGGGACGACTGATGCGGGTTTATTACAATCCTGCGACCGGCGACCGCGATTACCGGCCGGAAGGCCCGGAAAACCCCGAGAGCCCGCAGGCCTGACGCTTCCTATACGCATGGGCGCGTTTATGCCCCGGCCTTTTCCGTTACATGATTCCGCCGCTTCTGCGCCTCCGCCATTTCTTCAGCGCGCGGGCTGCGACCGGTTTTCATCATCATCGTAAAGCAGTCGAAGAGATAGGTGGCATCATGCGGCCCCGGGCTTGCTTCCGGATGGTACTGCACGGCAAACACCGGCTCATCCTTCATGCGGAACCCCTCAAGCGTCTGATCGTTGAGGTTGATGTGCGTCGGTTCGCCGCCCCGTTTCCGGAGCGATTCCAGGTCCACCGCAAAACCATGATTCTGTGACGTAATCTCCACCTTGCCCGTGCCCATATTCTGCACCGGCTGATTGCCGCCGCGGTGGCCGAATTTCAGCTTGTAGGTGCTCGATCCGATCGCCAATCCCAGAAGCTGATGCCCGAGGCAGATGCCAAAAATCGGTTTTTTGCCAATCAGCTTTTTGAGGGTCTCCTGTGCGTAGTGGATCGGTTCCGGATCGCCCGGGCCGTTACTCACAAATACACCGTCCGGCTGGTGCGCCAAAATCTCCTCGGCGGAAGTCTTTGCCGGAACCACCGTCACGCGGCATCCGCTCTGCACCAGATTGCGCAGGATGTTGCGCTTGGCCCCGCAATCAATCGCCACCACATGATGTTCAGCCACCGGCTGCTGGATATCCGTCTGCTGCGCCCAAACTCCCTTGCCGTCCGTCCACTCGTACGCGGTTTTGGGGCTTACCTCCGATACCAGATCCATCCCCACCAATCCCGGCCATGCCGTCGCGCGATCCATCAGCCCCTGCAGATTCTCCAGCAGGGGGCTCTGGGTGCAGATCACTCCGCGCAGCGCCCCCTGGATCCGCAGTTTGCGAACCAGCGCCCGGGTATCAATGCCCGCCAGACCGGCGATGCCGTGTTTCTCCAGATAATGATCCAGATCGTCAATCGACCGGAAATTGCTCGTCACCGGTGATAAATCTTTAATAACAAATCCCTGCACCTGTGGCCGGCCTGATTCCTCATCAACCGCATCGGCAATGCCATAATTGCCGATCTGCGGATAGGTCATCGTGACAATCTGCCCGCGATAGGATGGATCGGTAAGGATCTCCTGATATCCCATCAGCGAGGTGTTGAAGACCACTTCGCCGACGGCGCATGCCGAGGCGCCGAAACCCGTGCCAATGAAAACCGAGCCATCTTCGAGAACCAGTGCCGCTTTTGATGTTATTGCCATGTCTGCTGCCGTCACCCCTGAACCTGCCGCCCCCCGTGGGCCGCACTCGTGGTAAGAGTATAACGGATTCCGGGCTGGCGGACTGTTCGCCGGAGTCGCGGCGCGGTATATTATCCGTGCGTCGCCCGGGTGGCGAAATTGGCAGACGCGCCAGCTTGAGGTGCTGGTGGGAGCAATCCCTTGCAGGTTCGAATCCTGTCCCGGGCATCCCCTT
>JAJZNY010000411.1 GCA_021852245.1 Planctomycetota bacterium
ATGATTTCGGCCCAATAAACAACCTGGTGGACAGCACGGGTGCGTCCACACCTGTTTCGATCTCCGGTGTTTTTAACAATAACTATCAGACAGGAACCCATCCCGTCAACGGGCCAAATTACGCCCTACTGTATGGTGAGTTCAAGACCGGGAAAAGCACGTCCACCGCCACGGCAACCAGCAGCGTCACGCTCTCCGGGCTCGGCAGTGGATCGTACAACTTGGTGGTTTATACAGTAGCGGATTTTTTCAACGTCACATCCATCACGGGAACCTTCTCGGTCGGCAGCGACAGCCAGACGGTTATGGAGCAGAAAGGCGCAAATTTCGACGGAACTTTCGTGAATGCGACCGGCACCACCCCGGGTAACTACATCGAATTCACCAACATTACGCCGGTGAATGGGGATATCACGCTCAATATATTGGCTACGAACGGTGCGAACGTGGGTGTGGATGGCATTCAGCTTCAGACGGTACCGGAACCGGCAAGCGTCGGCATCTTTGGAGCCGGGGCAGCCGGACTGTTGCTACTGAGCCGTCGGCGGCGTGCGCTGAAGTAAGGAAGTAAGCAAAATGGCTCGCCCAATGAAGTTTCGGCTGAGCTGATGAGACACTTGGGGGTGGATCGGAAGAATTTCGATCCACCCTCTTTTTTTGCGGCAGGCAAATGCCCGCCGTTGACCCGGGACGCGCCCCAAGTACTCAGAGGTCATAGATCGAAACTGATTCCTCAATCGGCATTTTCGCCACTTGACCGGCCCTGAATGCAAAACGGATCACAGATGATTGACGAGTGCAATAAGAGCACGGATATCAGTTGCATCGAGATTCATTGATTACCCCCACCAACAAAATCCCACGAAATCGATTCGACTTTGTTGCCCAATATGATACCCCGCACCATATCCAGGGCGAAAGGGCATCTGGACAACCTTGAGGACAACGTCCGCGGGGTGGACGGCGGCATGATATGCGAATTATTTCGCAACTCACCTGCCCTTGGTGCGTTTCTTGAATCAATGAGTTTTTCGTGGTCTGAAGGGAGACGAAGCGATGGAAGATGTTATCAGTCGCCGGCGGTACATCATGGGCCTTGCTGCTGCGGGGCTGGGGCTGAGTCTGCCATTACCCGTCATGGCGGATGGACGGTTCGGCAGAAATTATCTTGAGCCGTGTACGGTCTATCCCAAATATCCGAGTCATGTGAAATTTTATGTCCATGGGCGATATCGTTACTGCGATACCAATGATATCCCGGATCATAAGGTGGGGCGATTTCCCGACCGCGGTTGTCCCAATGCCATCCGGCCACAGAATCTGCGCTTTCGCATGCCGCTGAGGCCGCGATTGAGATCGGAAACGACCCCCGTGGAGAATTGGGAATTTTATGGTGTGGCGCTGGACGGCGTGGTGTTCGACCCGGGTACGGCGGGTTTCTGGCACCACCAGCGCGGGTCGATCTGGAACTTCGCGGTACTGACTGGATTTGGCAACCTCGGTCTCGATCAGAGTCATGGGCACGTACAATCCGACGGCATGTATCACTACCATGGGTTGCCGACGGTTCTGGTGCACCAACTCCACGGATGGAACAAGGTGACGCTGATCGGATATGCGGCGGATGGATTTCCAATCTATGCCCCATGGGGGTATTCACGGGCGGATGATGCCAACAGTGAGGTGAAACTGCTGCGTTCCAGTTATCGGCTCAAAGAGGGGAATCGCCCATCTCCCCCTGCCGGACCGGATGGTCGTTACGACGGACGCTACACGGGAGATTTTGAATACGTTGCGGGGTACGGCGATCTCGACGAAGCGAACGGGCGCACCGGCGTAACGCCGGAATATCCGGACGGCACCTACTATTATGTGGTAACGCAGGAGTTTCCCTTTATAGGGCGCCTTTTCCGAGGTCGACCGGATTACAGCTTCCGCAAACATGCACAGCATCTTCGGCGGCCGCGACACAGCCACGGTGGCGGTGGAAGAGGAAGAGGTCCGGGCGGAATGGGACCCCCGTTTTTTCCTCCGGGGAGAGGATTTTAATATTTTCACCCGCGACGCCTGATGCGTTCCCGCGCGGACTCGCAGAGGATGTCAGTTGGACGGGAGTTCACGTGTTGGCCCCATTCCGGCCGGTGCGGCGGTGGGTCGGAACGGCATCATCGGGGTGAGATTTAATTGAACGGTTCTACCGCCATCAACAACCACGGCGGACGGCGGAAACCTTCCACAAGGCCGGATACAAGCCAGTGAGATCAATCCGGCGGACAATGCGCGGCGCATGATCGGAGTTGAGGGGTTCCAAGAACACAAATTCGCCATCTTTGGCCTTGACGCCGGAGGCATCAACAAAATGGATGCGTTTGAACGTGGTTGAAAAATTATCCGCATCGCCGAGCCGCACGAGACAATCGTCACCATCCACCGGCGTTCGGTCGCCGGAGAAAATCACAATATCTCCCGGCTGATAGACGGGCGTCATGGAATCGCCGTCGATCCGCA
>JAJZNY010000336.1 GCA_021852245.1 Planctomycetota bacterium
GTCCGGTCTGGCTTTTTACGACTGCGTATCATCACTGGCCGCAGCGGCCACCAAAAACACCGCTCGCGTTAACCTTGTCGCATCCGCACGCGGCTGATGTGGGGATTCGCTTTTTGCGGGCTCGGCGCGATGCGGAAGGGATTGTCAATGTCGGTATCGTCCTATATGCCACCGGGCCCCTTGATGCTGAATTGCAAGTTCGGCGGAATGCCACGCCGATCGCCCGCGAAAATCTCCATTTCCTGCACGCCAGTGAGCGCGTTATGGATGTGATTGATCGTGAAGCGCCGCGTGGTCAAACCTTAACGTACCATGTCCGCCTGATTTCATCTGATCCGTGGCCAGCGGATAACCGTGCCACCGTCGTGCTCCCCACCCGGAGGCCGACGCGAATCCTCTGGGTAACGGACGGCTCTGCGGCAGGCTCGGAAGGAAAAAACATGCGTATCATGCTCCCGTCATCGCTGCCCACCGTGACTTCAGAATTAAATGCTTACCGATGCGTGGTATTGGATAACGTGTCCAGCCGGGAATTGCGTTTTTCACAGGTGTCTGCATTGCAACGGTGGGTACGTGACGATTTTGGTGGCCTCGTGATTCTTGGGGCAAGTCGCGCCTTTGGAGCTGGAGGGTATGCTGACGCGGAGCCGGTGTCGCGCTGCCTGAATTCTCTCTCGCCGCTATCCAGCCATCTGCCACAGCGTACGCCGGTGCAAGTGATCTTTCTGGTCGATACCAGCGGGTCGATGGGGCGCCATGTATCGGGTACCGGCGGGCAGACGCGTTTCGATCTGGCCCGCGCCGGAATCGCCAGCGCCATGTCCGTTCTGGGGACCAGCACTCACGTCACAGTGCTCGCGTTCAGCGGGCGCACAATTCGAATCGCAGGCCATACCCCGGCCGCGATCATGCATCATCTGGCTCATATACAACCCAATGGCTCGACGCGTCCCGATTCTGCACTTCCTCTGCTTCGCCGCATCATGCACCATCACGATTGGCTGATTCTTATCACGGATGGGTCGGTGCCCAAGCTCTCTCCGCAACCATGGAAGCGATTAATTCGATCTACCCGCAGTGACATGATCATCATTGCCGCACGCCAATCCCGTGCGATTCGAAGATTCATCCGCAGTTCGCGCGTGCGTCTGGTTCAGACTGCCGATGAGCGACAATGGCGGATACTCCTTCGCAGGTCCGCCCGGCACGCCATGCAGGAATCGATGGATACCACGCCTCTGCGTTGGACGACTTTTCCTGCGGCCCGAACCTCTTTATCCGGCACGACCCGTCAATGGATATGGACATATCTCCGTCACCGCGCCATCGCATTGGCCGGAAATCGACGCCAAAAAATTCCGCTGACCGCTTACTGGCACGTGGGATTGGGCAAAGTTGGTGCCATGGCGTGCAACCCCCAATCGCCCGCCGACGCCAAATTGCTTCAGCGACTGGTGCATCTGGCGGCGGCAGGTGCGGGCAGCCGTCATTGGCGGATTGACCTGCGCGGCACGCGCGACGCCGATCAACAGATGTCGAATCATCTTCAAAACTCAGGCCGGGCAGATAACTGGCGCCTCCGAGTATGGGCTGATCGCCGCCGCGATTTCAGTCTGAAGCTTAACGCTATTCGATTCGCCCATGGCCAGGAGGTATCCATTCCTCTGCCCACCGTGGGGCCGGGGGTATTTCAAACTTATTTCCATGCAAGCCAGGATGCGTTTACGATCACCGTCACGGCATCCGGTAAAGGCCAAGAGAAACCGGACGGCGTGCACCTGATCGGGCGTGTGTGGCCGAGAATTCTTCCCGGGCCCTGGTTTCCCGCCACCGGTTACCCTTCCACACCGGCATGGAAAAATTGTCAGCTTATCAATCGTGTGAGTTCCAAATCACCTCTCTGGCGGCCGACGGTTCAGCGGTATGTTGCCCTCGGCAACTGGCTTGAAATTCTCGCGGCGGCGTGTGTTTTGGGGGCCATGCTGTGCGAAATCATCCGCCGGGGAAACCCCCGCTCGCCGTGAGCCTATCGACGGTTTCACGAACCACGGGGCGACCGGCAGGCAAACCTTTCGATTGACAATTCGTAAATAGACCGTTAACTACTCTTCCGGCGGCGGGTAAATGCCTGCGGGGAGTGAACCGGCGTATTTTAGGTCGGTAGTGGTCCATCGGAAGATTGGGTTCAACCTTCCCGGGCGGTCATGATCCGCCGGAGGGTTAAGTCATCAGCAGTTGCGGAAGGTAAAGATTTATGGCGTCAGGCGCGGATATTGTGGTTAAAAATCTTACCAAGGCGTACGGTAAATTTTTAGCCGTGGATCATATCAGTTTTGAAGTACCCAAGGGGAGTATCGTCGGCTTTCTCGGGCCCAATGGGGCCGGCAAAACCACAACCATCCGAATGTTGACCTGCTTCATGCCCCCCACGTCGGGAACCGCCTCTGTTGCCGGCTTTGATGTATTTACTCAGTCGATGGAAGTTCGCAGCCGCGTCGGCTATCTG
>JAJZNY010000150.1 GCA_021852245.1 Planctomycetota bacterium
AAAATGGAGGAGCTGCCAGATGGATTCACTGGCCTGGGCTGACCCGCCGGGCGAATCCACGCGCAGTACAACTGCCTTGATGTCCGGGTTATTTTCCACAACCCGCATTGCCCGGCGAATGCCGTGCGGAGTGATCACCGACGTGTTTTGATCATTCATTGGGGAATCATCCATAATGACGCCGGAGGCACAAATCACGGCGACGGCCGGTTGGGTCGATCTTGCTTTGTGATGCGGGGAGCCGAGCAATTGAAATAAGGCGAACGGACTGTTGATCTTCAGCGGTTTGGTGACATGCCGACCATAATGACTTTCCAATCGGCAGCCACCCATGAATGTGGTCTCAACGAGATGCCGCATTTCCGGCCGACTCACAAGTCCATCGATGAGATGTTCTTTCTTGGCCATCTGGGCCGTCAACCAGCCTTGATTGATTGCATTTTCTACGGCCGATTCGGTCATACCCGGCCGATGCGCCATGATGGTGTGGACGATCTGCGAGTACCAGCCATTGACCAGCCCCTCCACCTGTGACGAAAAGGCTTTGCTGGCGCTGTATCGGGTGAAAGGCTCTTCGGCGCCCTTATATTTACCTATCTGAATCATATTGGCGTGAATGTGCAGTTTTTGCAGCAGACCACGAAAGAACATCAATTGCAGCGATGCCCCGGGGATAAAGATGTTTCCCTGCGGAGACATGAGAACGCGATTGGCATGTGCCGCCAGAAGATAGGTGTTCTCGCTGTAATTGGTGGAGTAAAACCAGACGGGCTTGTGGGCTTTCCGAGCCCGTGTGATTAAATGTCCAAGCTCCTGCGCCTGTGTGAGCGTCAAAGCGAAACCATGGAGGTCGAAAAACAGGCCCGAGATATGCGGGTCCGCAATGGCTTTTTTAATCAATGCCACTGTCGTGGTGAGCGCCGGCTGATTTTTATTGCCCCAGTTGAAAAGCGAAAAGGAAAACCCCTGCGGGCATTCCTGAAGTGTGCCGGAGAGATGAATCTCGGCAACGCATTTACGGTTGGCTGCTGACGGAGCGGCGGCTGTTGCGGCAATTGCGGGCCGGAGGGAAAAGGCAATCGCGGCGACAGCGAGCACCACCATTGCAAACCGCCGGAACACATGAAAGGTTGAGTCCGAGGCGGTAAATCGTTTGATAGACATTGATCAACTCCGTGTAGAGTGCATATAACCTCAGCAGTCTAGCATAAATTATGGGTGCTGTGCCAGCGTCACCTCGCAAGCATTGGCCAACCCGCAAGACAAGATTCTCGTGAGAACGACATGAGATAGATACGCCGCGTAGCCGTGCAGGCTCGATCGGAGTGATCTGACTGCCACAAACGGTAATATTCGTCGTGGTATATAATCCTGTGGTTGAATACTGTTGTCCCTTGGAGCCGCACTGAAATATGCAGCGAATGTATTTATGTCCATTTAAGACGCATCGTCTGCCGCAGATCACGACCGATGTGCTGGTGATCGGGAGCGGCGTGGGGGGATTACGTGCGGCGATCGAGGCGTCGGAGGGGGCGGAGGTGTTGGTGGTATCCAAGCACCAGTTATCCGAATCCAACACCTTTTATGCTCAGGGCGGGATCGCCGGCGTTATGCAGGCGGCCGACACATTTGAGAGCCACATAGCGGATACGCTGCAGGTAGCCTGCGGCCTGGGAGACCGGCCGGCGGCGGAAACCGTCGTGCGGGAGGGTCCGGACCGGATCAATGAACTGATCCAATGGGGTGCGAATTTTGATCGGGAGCTTAACGGTCAGCTTTCATTCGGGCGTGAGGGGGGGCATTCGTTCGCGCGGATCGTCCACGCCTTGGGAGATTCAACCGGGCGCGAATTGGCCAACTGCCTTGGCGCGGTAGCCCGCAGCCGGGAGGAGATATCCATCCTTGAGCATACATTCATTATTGACTTATTGACGATGGACAATCGGTGTCTGGGTGCGCTGGCGTGGGAGGCATCGAGGGGGCTGTTCGTCATTTTCGCCCGGCAGACGATCCTGGCAAGCGGCGGAACGGGGGCCCTTTATCGAGAAACCACCAACCCGCTGATCGCAACCGCAGACGGGCATGCGATGGCGTGGCGGGCCGGCGCGGTCCTGCGTAATATGGAAATGGTTCAGTTTCATCCCACAACCATCTATATCGCGGGTGCGACGCGTTCGTTGGTGAGTGAGGCGGTACGGGGCGAGGGGGCAAAGCTCATTGATAAAGCCGGCTACCGGTTCATGCCGGATTACCACGCGATGGCGGACCTGGCGCCGCGCGATGTGGTCTCACGGGCCATCCTTGATCACATGGCGAAAACGCAAACCACGCACGTGTTTCTGGATTGCAGACATATGTCGCGTGAGGCATTTGCGGCGCGCTTTCCAAGTATCTTTGATGTATGCGAGAAATTTGGTATCGATCCATCCAAACAACCAATACCCGTGCATCCCAGCGCCCACTACATGGTCGGAGGAGTGGTGTGCGATCTGAGCGGATCAACAACGGTTGAAAATCTCTATGCGGTGGGCGAGGTTTCCTATACGGGATTGCACGGTGCCAATCGGTTGGCAAGCAATTCACTCATCGAGGCGCTGGTTTTCGGCAGGCGTGCCGGGCAGCATGTGCTCCAGACGTTGGCCCAGCATCCGCGAGGTACGGTCGTCCCGAGATTATCTGCCGAAAGGCCCCAAAGCCAGCGGACGGAACTGGATATGCTCGACGTGCTCAGTTCGCTGCGATCGCTGATGTGGCGAAATGTCGGGGTGGAACGCTTCGGGCCGCGACTGGATGAATCGACCGAAATTATTGATTTTTGGAGCCGCTATATTCTGGACAAAAATTTCGACAAACCCGCGGGGTGGGAGTTGCAGAATATGTTGCAGGTGGCAAGATTGATCGCCGTATCGGCGAACATGCGGCAGGAGACGCGGGGGGTGCATTACCGTACCGATTTTCCGAATATGGATGATCGGAACTGGCGCTATCATCTGGACTGGCGGGCAAATTCGCCGATGGCGGTAAAATCATTGGTGATGGATCGGGCTGCCTCGGCGGCGTAAATCGAGATGTTTTCGCGCGGCGTGCCGGACAAGTCTGAGTGCCGAATATTGGAGTTTGATCATGGCCGACTTACGCGGTCATCTGCTTATCGCGATGCCCGGTTTGCTGGACCCGAATTTTTACCGGTCGGTGGTGCTGATTGTCCGCCATGACGCGGATGGTGCCATGGGTGTCATCCTGAATCGTCCGCTGGAGGTTACGATCAAAGACGCCTGGGCCAAGGTGGATGGAGGAAAATGTACCAACACCTCCAAGCTCCATGCGGGCGGGCCCTGCCCGGGACCGCTGCTGGCTCTGCACGACGGCCGCCGAATTATCGGCGAACGAATTATTGACGGGCTTCACTATTCGATTGATGCCGACGACATCCGAAAAATCATTGAAGAGAATGTTCAGCCTTCGCGATTTTTTGTGGGCAATGCCGGTTGGAGCCCGAATCAGTTGGAATCTGAAATCGGAACGGCATCGTGGCTGACATGCCCTGCCACGGAGACGGTGGCCTTTGCCGATATTCGGCAGGAACAGATGTGGATCATGTTCACGCGGATTGCGACCATGCGGGCCATCAGCCCCAATCTGAGCCATCGCTTTTTTCCCAACGACCCGCAGTTGAACTGATGGCACTCGGTGCAACATCGGCAGCGTGCAGACACCTGAGCGGAGGGAAATAGTCGGCAGACGAGGTGAGGGAAAAAAATTGGCAGCAGTGCGAATTTGGAATCCCCTGGCAACAATGACGGTAATTTTTTCAACGGTTGGGCGCAATGATTCCCGGAGGCTCTGGCATAAACCTGAGCCGCTTTCCCGTGCCGTCGTGGTGTATGGGCCGGCGAAAGTCATCTGTCCCTGAAGTGATAAAAGTGCTTCAGCGAGGAGCCGCAGCGGGGGGCGTGATCCGAGAGATGCCACAACTGCAGCACGAGAACTGAGACCGGAGCCGATTGCGTTGCATTATGGATTAATTTGTGAATTGCTCATGCCTTGAAGTTGCATCTGAGTTATCTGCCAATGGCCCGGTCGTGCGTGATCTCTCCAGATCAGACGCCAGCGTGTGATGAATGGACCATAATCGCGGGCGATGGAAAGGACGACAATATTGGTCTGGGCACTGCGCCCCCGGCGACGCATGTGAATGCTGCGAAGGTAATTGGCGGTGATTCGCACCTGCGATAATCGGTAGTTGAGTTCTGAGATGATGCTGGCCCGGTCTTGATCGTTAAACACGACATCGGGGGCAAGAAATTGTTCGATTCCCACCACATCCTGATGAGCAGCATCGCTCAGAATCTGCTGGAGGTCGCCTCGAAGCCTCTCGCCGGGGGTAACCACCAACCACGCCATCAGGGCCCAGATCAGGGTAGCCGCGATGATCCCGCCCCCCGCGATCAGCAATCGAGTATGGCGTGTGTGCCACCAGCGCCAGATAAAGGCTATGGCCACAACCGCCAGCGCGAGGTACGCCAGCGGATGGCTGAGAAAAAGCCAATCGCCAAGGGTGCGGGGAAATGACTCTGGTAATCGAATCAAACTGTTTCCACCTCGATCGACCGAATCTGAACCAACTCACCGGTGGCTCACGGCGGCCGTCGTTGCCACGACAAATATCTTAACGCCATTTTTGAATAAAATAGGGTGTTACCGGTCTAAATCCGGGTTGCGCGGCGGTAAAATTTCTATTAGTCGGCTGCGATCTAACATTTCAACTGCACGTAATCGACCCGCGGACAAGTTTGCAAAAATGCTTGGTGGCGGCTAGGTTTGATCTTAAGGAAGCAGTTATGCCGACGAAGATTGAGACTATTGCCCCATTGCCCAATACAATCGTTGATTACGCGCGACGGCTGCGGCATGAGTTACATCAGATCCCTGAACTGGCCTTTGAAGAGCACTTAACGTCAAAATTGATCTGCCGCGAATTAGAATCCATGCGAATTCCTTTTAAAGCGGGGCTTGCCGGCGGAACCGGGATCGCAGCATTTATAAGTGGCCGCCGGACCGTGCAGGGCGTTGTGGGGATTCGCGCGGAAATGGATGCGCTCCCCGTTGAGGAAGCGACGGGTGCGGCGTACATAAGCCGACATCCCGGGCGCATGCATGCCTGCGGACACGACGGCCACATGGCGATTGCACTGGGAACCTGCCGCTGGTTATGGCAGAGGCGCGATACGCTCAGGAGCGGGGTTATTGTTTACTTCCAGCCGGCGGAAGAAGGCTTTAATGGCGGAGAACTGATGCGGCAGGCACTGGAAAAGCTCGGCGTTCTCCCCAATATCGTCTTCGGACTCCATGGTTGGCCGGAATTGCCGGTCGGCACGATCGCCACCCGCGCCGGTGTTCTGCTGGCTGCGGTGGACAGCATTGAAATTACCATACAAGGCAGAGGGACTCATGGCTCGCAACCACACCGGGGGCGCAGCCCGATTCCTTGTGCCGGTTACCTGTCAACGAAGTTACAACTCTCGCCGCATAAGGCCGGTTCCTCTCAGGCCGTGGTATTGAGCATCGGCTGCCTGCAGGCCGGGACAGCCGCCAATATCATTCCTTCCACGGCTGTATTACGCGGCACGTTGCGCACACTGTCTGAAGCCGTCCGAAGTGAAAAACTGCGATGGATTGAGCAGACATGTCGCGATGCGGCGCGGCGGTTCGGCTGCCCGGTAAAAGTGAAGATGAATTCCAGTACACCGGCAACGATCAATGATGCGGAAAGCACCGAATTACTGCTTCGAGCGGGAGATGCCCATCTGGGCCGAGGGAGGGTTAAACGATTAACAACCCCCTATCTTTGGAGCGAAGATTTTGCGTACATGCTGCAAAAAACTCAAGGGTGTTTTTTTGTGCTCGGTACCTGTCCGAAGGGCCATCGATCTTACCCGATGCTGCACAGCCCGCTTTACGATTTTCCGGATGGGGCACTGCCTGTCGGAATCTGTATCATGTCGGCGCTTGCCGAGAGTGCGGGCGATTACCTGCAGGGTGCCCGCTGAAATGCGGAGGCCCGGGTTGCTTCGATCAGCCGCCTGCATGGTGGCAGTGATGATTTTGACATTATCTGCGTTTCACCTGCCGGTATGCAGCGCGTTATCGGTTTTGCGCCCATCACAGGTTGCCATTGTTGTAAACGGTAATAATGACCAGTCGATCGCCCTGGGCCACTATTACGCCAACGCCCGGCACATTCCTCTGGCGAACATCATCGAGTTGAATCTTCCAGATAATGTTCAGGACATCACGGCCCCGTTTTATGATGTCCGGGTGGCGGCGGCGATCCGGCAGATACTCACGGAACGCCATATGCGTTCCCAAATCCGATGTCTCGTGACAACCTATGGCATACCGCTTAAGGTGGGACCGCAAAGTCCAAGTTTCGCAGATATGGCGGAGGTGAAGCATCTCCGCGCACGACTGATCGAAATCAACGCCGAGCTGAAAGCATCCATCCGACGGCTTGATTCGATGGATGGCCTTACAGAACCGAAGATCGTCCCGCCCGGTAATCTGACCGTGCTGGCGGGCGGCCGATTACGAACGCGTGTCTACACCACCGCGCTGGAGTGCAAGGCGGCGCTGGCCCAGACGCTGACATTTTTCAATCGGCATCCGGTAGCCAAAACCGCGGCGGATAATACTGAAATATTTGCCCTTTTCCGCCATTGCCTCGGCGTGGCCGTCATGGCCCAAAGCCTGCATGTGCATGGATCAAGCCTGCAATCGATGGAATTGGCCGACTTCCTCCGGCAGGAGAAAATCAAGACCCTCCTTGCGGTACGGCAGTATGACATGCTTAAGGTGCATCGGTACAAGGCAGCGAACCGGCGCGAAATGCGTCATATCAAGCGGCGTTTTTTCGGACTCGTCGGCGAGGCGGTGGAGGATATTTCGCAGATTACGTATCTGCTTCATGTGCACAGCAAATCAAGCCTCGACAGCGATCTGATGATGCTGTGGTACGGACGAATCTACCATTCCGGCTGGTATCAAAACCCAATTCAACTGGAGAACTGGCATGCGAATCTCGCGGCCCTGCATCCGCGGATCATGATGGTCAGCCGCATTGATGGTCTGAATATTCAGATGGTGGAGGCGATGATCGCGCGCGGGTTACGCGTTGAAGCACGCGGCCTGCGTGGGAAGGTCTACATCGACGCGCGCGGTCTCCACGGAACCGACCCCTACAGTCAATTTGACCGTCTGCTGCGCCGGACCGCAGCCATGCTCAAGGTGGAAGCCAAAATTCCTGTGGTGCTCAACGACGTCCCCGCCCTTTTCAAGCGGGCCGATAGCCCCGATTGTGCGGTATATTGCGGATGGTATTCGGTACATCATTTCGTGAACTGCTGTCAGTGGGTACCCGGGTTTGTGGGTTACCATGTAGCGAGCTTTGAACTTGATTCCCTTCATAACCCCACGGATACGGCGTGGTGCATCAATCTGCTCAAACATAAGGCGTGCGGAACATCCGGCCCGGTCTGGGAACCGTATCTGTTCTCATTTCCTCCACCGAATCTGTTTATTCCGTTGCTGCTGAGCGGCGAATTCCCGCAGGTGGAAGTCTACAGCGTGTCGATTCCGAATTTGGCGTGGCGACAGGCATATGTGGGCGATCCACTCTACACCCCATTCCGCCACGATCCCCGTTTTTCCCGTGCGGATATTCGCGGTAACCTCACATTGAATAAAATTTATGAAATCAGGGACGCGTGGGTGCCACTGCGTGAATTTTCAATTAAATATATCATGCATATGAAGTAGCCCAGCCGATCGCCACTCGAATGGAACAAACCGCGATCTTGGGTCCGCTGGGCTACTGCAGATCGGAAAGCGACACCATTCTGAAGCTGCCGCCGGTCGATTTGGCCAGTTTTCTGAGCTCTCGCCTTTCCCCGTCAATTGAAATGACGTCAATGATCTGGCCTTGGTGTATGGCCGGACGGACAGCGGTAAGAAGACCTGCGGGAGCAAGGATTTTTTGAGTCGTGAAGATATTCTGCTCTGCTCCTATCTTGAGCGTGCGAATGATCATTTTGGTCATCGATGTGCTGCCGTAAGGAGAATAGGCCAGAAGCAAATGAAAAACCTTTTTTTTGTCGGTTGCCGTCAGCCATCCTTTGGAAGGATAAAGCTTCAGGCCGGCGGGGGTCCATACCGCAATCCTGACCTGAGACGCGGACGGGAGCCGATTGATGGTTTTTTTTAATATGGATACCAGGACATTAAAACTCCCGACGTTGGCGGAAGAGCCATCGAGAGAAAATATGACCTTCCCGGATTTAATGGGTATGCCCAGGAAGTCAACCGTCGTAACCGGTGGCACCTTGGGGTGAGTCTGATGAGCGGCTGAAGGCGCAGAAGAGGAATGGCTAACCGCAAAAAGCGCCCAGACAAGAATGACGACCACAATCAGCAGGACAACTGCAGCCGCGACCGCATAAACCCAGATGGGCAGATTGGCGAGTTTGCGGCGGCCAATGTCTGCACGCCGCCCCGGATCGTGGGAATCGCCGCGGGCCTGCACCTTGCCCGGCTGCCGACGGGGTGCGGGGGATTGCGAGCGTCGAATGCCGCTGGATATCCCGATATCCGGCGTGGGCGGCGTGGCGGGACGCTGCGCGAGGCGCTCCGTGAGTGGCGACTCGGGCCGACTCGGGCGCAGAGCACCGCTGCCGGCGAATGCCCCGGTTGATTCCGGACGAACCGGTCGATGGGATGAGGGAATATCTGGCGTCTCAGGCCGGTCCGAATGAGGCCGGTTGGTGTGGGATGCCGAAGCATCACCAGCGCTGCCTGACACCGACGCGGCCTTGTTCTTAGGTGCGGCCGGCTCGGCCGGGCGCGATTTCTGCACCTCCCGGTTATCGGTCATGGGTACTCGAAGAAGAGCACCGCACTGACTGCAACGACAGACACCACCGCGAAATCCGTCGTCAAGCTCCAGCACCTTCCCACATTGATGACATTGAACGAGCAGTGCCAAAGAAATCTCCAGGAGCAAATTCCCTAGGGTCGTATCCGTACAACCGAAAAGGTCGGATTCAACATTCGCACCAATTCCGCCAACGAATGCGTCGTCATGACCAGATCGATGTTCGGCGAATCCACATTACTCATTTTAACCGTTTCCTGCCTGCCATGAATCCGCCCCGCGAGCGTCATACCGATAAATTCAGGCATTCCCTGAACCGGCGCCGAGAGCGATGAACGCGCCACCGAATAATCACCGGGCCGGGGATTTATGACGCCGGGTATTTTCATCCGGTAGCTTAACACAAATTGGTGATGAAGGAGTATGTCGATGCGGTGATGCGAGAGGTCAATGTGTGCATCAAACGGACCGAGGATAACCAGGAGCCAACTGCCTGCCCGCATATCGCGCGGATTGAGCAGAGGATTCAGCTTCAGGAGCATGGCCGGCGTGATACGATAGAGATGAGCAATGCGTTCCAGTGTGGCACCGGGTGGTACTTCGATGAGTCGAATCCACGGATCATGCGGATACGCGACCCCGGCAAGCAGCGTGTGGGTATTTATTTTTGAAAGCCATTTTCTTATGGAGCGCGCAACTTCCGTTTGATGGCCGGCAACAATTTGCCAGGCTCGCTCAAAGCGAAATCGGGCCGAGATTAAATGGTGCTCATCGGCGAGACGTATTCCCTGTCTGAGGAATTGCTGTGCGGCACGGAGTTCAGCAGGGGAAATGGGGTGCGGAGGTTTCTGCGCGGCAAGCTCGGTGTCTGGAGGTACGGGCGGCGAGGATGATACGTTGATTTCCGGGGATGTGGTTACGACCGCGACTTTTGCAGCAGCAGCTTTGTGGTGCGATCGGTGCTTGCTATGGAGTTGGCCGACAATCTGCCGACGCACCTGCCATATCTGATATCCCCCCCACAAGATGAGCACCGCGACGACCATCCAAAGCCATCGCTCGCGCCCCTGCGAGTTACGCCGTCTACCCTTTGCCATGCAACTCCAAACCGCGCTGTGGAATTATTCCGGATGCCATGAGTAATCCGAGAATCCGATCAAATAATAGGAGTTTTGCGGTCGGCGGCAAGCGTCCGGGATTTGAACCCACGCACCCATGCCAGCTTAAGGCGGAATGTGATGGGGCCGGGCATTGGTTTCTCGGCATCCGCCGCAACACTACCGAAGCGGTTTCACGCGCAGCACCTCTTGATCCGTAACAATCATCTGCAGAGAAACGTCATGCGGCTCCATCGGAATTTCCGGTCTGCATTGTTCGTGAAATGCCAAGGCCGTCCGCAGAGCCGATAGATCCCGCAGTGAGAGGAAACGATCGTAGAATCCCTTGCCCCGACCGAGCCGCTCACCCGCAAAACCGAACGCCAATCCGGGGGTTACGACCAGATCAATCCGGCCAATATCAAATGGCTCTCCCCCCAATGGCTGCCGGATACCCGTGAGTTGCGGATCGTCACAACCTTCGAAACTTTGCACCGCCATGGGTGTCATCTGTCGCTGATTCCAATCCACCAAGGGCAGCAGTAATTGTTTTGAGGACTGCAAGACGGCGTTCGCCAGCAAACCAACATCAAGCTCCCCCGGCATGGGCAGATAGAGCATCACATTACGGGCGGACTGGAATTCCGCCGTGTGAATCATCTGTTCACAGGCAGCCTGCGATTTAACCGCCCGTTGTGCCGACGGAATCGCCTGCAGGACAGATTTCATGAATCTTCGATATTCCGATTTGGTCATGGCCGCGTGTCGCTCTCATTGGGGGGTGTGTCGGGCTTATTTCGGCGCCGGGCGAGAAACTCAGCAAAACGCTTTTCCACCCCCCTGTCAGTAGGAAAATAAAATTGGAGCTTACTTCCCAGATAATCCTGATCGACCCAGCCGTCCGGATAGTCATGCGGATAGCGATAACCGGTATGGCCGCGCTGGGCCGCCCCGGCATAATGAGTATCACGCAGATGCGGCGGCACGGGAATCGAAGTACCGTTGCGCACGGCATCCATGGCGGCGTCGATGGCACAGATAGCCGAATTGCTCTTTTCACTGCATGCAAGATAAATCACCGTCTGGGCCAGCGGGATGCGGGCCTCGGGCATACCGAGAAATTCCACCATCTGAACCATCGCCGCTGCGATGGACAGGGCTGCGGGCTGCGCGTTGCCAATATCTTCACTGGCGGCGATCGCGATGCGCCGAGCGATAAAACGCACATCCTGCGAGGCCACTAATAATTTAGCGAGCCAGTAAATCGCGGCGTCCGGGTCGCTGCCGCGGATACTTTTAATCAGGGCACTGGTGATGTCGTAATGTTCGTCGCCCGACGGATCGAAATAGATCGGCCGCACCTGCTGGGCCTCGCGGATATCGGCGGCGGCTAACGGCGTATTCTCTTTTGCCCGCAGAGTGGCCAGTTCCACGGCAGTTTCCAATGTTGAAAGCGCCCGCCGGGCATCGCCGTCACTCTGTGATGCCAGCAGCTCGAGAGCGTCATCGGCCAAGGTCACCGGATGATGATTTTCAACAGTGCGGTCATCGAGCTTTGCCAGTGCCTGCCGAATCACCGCCGCAATATCAGCTGCGGTGAGGGGTTTGAATTCAAAAAGCCTGCAGCGTGAGATGAGGGGCGCGTTGATGGCAAAAAATGGGTTTTGCGTGGTCACGCCCAGAATCGTAATAATTCCGGATTCGACATCGGGCAGGAGAATATCCTGCTGGGCCCGGTTAAAGCGGTGTATTTCATCAATAAATAAGATCGTGCCGCACCCGGTCTGCTCCAGCAGGGTTTTGGCGCCGGCAATGATTTCCCGCACCTGCGGAATACCGGCGGAAACCGCGTTGATCGACACGAATTTACGCCGCGTGCGCGCCTGAATCAGGCGGGCTACCGATGTCTTCCCGCACCCGGGCGGGCCGAAAAGGATAGCGCTGCCAAGCGAATCGCTTTCAATCAGCAGCCGCAGAGGCGCCCCCGGCGCAAGCAGATGTTCCTGACCGACAAAGTCGTCGAGCGTCGACGGGCGGAGCTTGGCAGCAAGCGGCAGGACTTTCTCGCGGCGTTGCTGTCTGTGCGTTTCAAAGAGATCTGACATGGCGGCTCCAGCGTGCCTATCACGGCAATACCGTATAGATGATATCAGACCTCAAAAATATACCACAGAGGCGATTCGCGGCGGCGGAGACGGATATGAAGACGATCTCGAGGGGCGGCAATTTTTCCGGGCGGCCGCGCCGGCAGAAAGGTGAGAGTAGAAAATAGACAGGTGAGCGCGCATGGGTCGTGCGATGCGCGACGGTAAGTGCTTTTTGCACCGCAGGGGACGCAGGGGACAGGCGGCGGCGGCGCCCGCAGCAGGTGAAAGTGAAGCAAGCATGCTTCATGCTGGCGCAAGATGTCAGTAGCTGCTTTTCACCGCAGGAGTGCGCGGAGATTAATCAAGCTCCGCATGCAAGCGATGCTTGTCGTCCATGGATGATGTGCCGACAAACACACTGAAGGTTCCCGGCGGTGAAACAAATTCACGGCGCGACTCGTCCCAGTAGTAAAACGCCTGCTGGGTACGAGGCAGATCAAATTCCACCTTCACCTTTTTGCCGGCGGGGATATGCACACGCTTGAAGGCAACGAGTTGCTTGTTTGGGCGTTTGATGCCGGGCACCTGCGGCGGTGTGATGTAACACTGGACAATTTCATCCCCATCCACGTTGCCGGTGTTCGCCACATCTACAGAAACTTTCATGGATCGACTGGCCGTGAGGCGGTGCGAACTGAGTTTCAGATTGCTGTAGTGCCAGGTGGTGTAG
>JAJZNY010000156.1 GCA_021852245.1 Planctomycetota bacterium
CGTCGTGGCCCCATTCGCACTTTTTCAGCACCGCCTTGGGTATCTTCTTCACCGTCAGGTTTGCAAACCGGCTCACATCACACCGAAACGCGCTGCAGCAGATCAGCAGGCTCCGGTTGGGCCCGACCTCATCGCTGATTTTCTCCAGCATCTCCACCGTCATCGTCTGCGTGGTGACGTAGATGAAATCGGTTTCCGAGCTGCGCCCCTGCTGCCAATAAATCTCCGGATTCGGATCGAACCTGAACCCCTCCAATTTGCACATTGCCTCGGCCAGCATCGCGGCATTAAATTCACTGTTGATAACCGGATTTCCCCATTGGTCCTTGACAATCAGCGTCGGCCCGAGGCGGTAATAACGAAAGCCGCCACCCCCTTTCCAATCGACCGTCTTGGTGATGCCGCCGGGGTCCTGCCCGTCGATCACTTTTTTCAGCCGCGGGATGATGTGGGTGTGGCAATGCTCGCCGAGTTCCACCATGATCCATTTGCGACCCATTTTGTGTGCGACGGCGCCGGTGGTGCCGGAGCCGGCGAAGGAATCCAAAACCCAATCGCCGGGATTGGTGGCGAGCGTGAGTATGCGGTGGATCAGGCGTTCGGGCTTCGGGGTGGCAAATGGCGCCCCACCACCGAAAAGCTCAATGCTCTCCTTCTTCGCTTCCTGATTGTGGCCGAGCTCGTCGTTGGGCCACCAAGTCCAGCTCGCAACACCCTCGGCCTCGCTGAGGAAGCTTTTCACCCGCGGACGCGCCCCTCCGCTTTTTCCAAACCAAATCCGGCCATCGGCGCGGAGCCTCAGAAACTCCGGTTCCACATTCGCCCAGCACCTGCTAGGCGGGGGATCGAAGGCGGTGCCGTCGGGCGCCACTATCCGGTACATCTGGTTTGGCCGCCATCCTTGCGCGGTGAAGTCCGTCGAGGTCCAAGGCCCGCGCGGGTCGTCATCGGGGTTGCGGTAATCGGCGGCGCGGGCCGCCCCCAGCGGCTGCCTGTTAAACCCCGCCGATCCGGCCACCCTCGTGTACACGAGGATGTGGTCGTGGGCGCCGCCGAGGTGTATCCGTGCGTCGGGCGAGGTGCGCTTCTGCCAGACCACGTTAGCGACGAAGGTGCCACGCCCGAACAATTCATCCATCAACACTTTGCAATAATGCGCCTCGTTGTCGTCCAAATTCACCCAGATCGAGCCGTCCTCTGAGAGGAGCCGATGTAGGATTTCCAGCCGGTCGCGCATCAGCGAGAGCCAGAGTGAATGCTCGATGCCGTCATCGTAATGCGTGAATGCCGAGCCGGTGTTGTAGGGTGGGTCAATATAAATACATTTAATTTTACCGGCGAATTCCTGCTCAAGGGCCTTGAGGGCCAGCAGGTTGTCGCCGAAGATCAGGCGGTTGTCGAAAAAGTCATTTTGCGAGATGCGCTGGGCGGCGTGATACGACCGCGCCGGGTCCTCAATCAAAATCCGCGGCTCCAGCTTCGGCCGATTCTCCTTCCCGATCCAGGTAAGTTCAAGTTTCTGTTTTCCGTTGGCCATGGGTGGGCATTATAGGCGATGCGCTTTCAGCGGTCAGCCCTCGGTGGTTCTCACGCGGAGCCGCGGAGATCGCGGAGCCTGTCATTTACCGGCCAACACCGCCAGCGCCATCAGCCCGATCAGCGCTATTGCGGCTATTGCCTGCGACTGTTGTTTCTCCATCTGGAGCTGCGCAGCCAGCGCCGCGACTTGGGCGGCCACCTTGGCTGGATCGGCCCCGCGGAGGTCGAGCGCCTGATACGCGCGTGGCCGCTTGGCAGGGGCGGCGATAGAATCAGGCCCATGGATAGCGGACATTGCCAGACCACTACCGTCGTGCCGCTTGGCAACGCGGGATTCCCTGGCGAAATCATGCCGTTTGAGCTTTCCGGGGATATGGCGATCAGATGTTTCGGACAGCCGGGCTTCGACTGGAGCAAGGAAGTCCAGCCGGTGTTCGATAATTGTTATGCCCGCGAGGCGCTTTCTCCGGCAGAATCGAGAAATCCCCGAATGGCGGCTGGCTTTCTGATCGGGAAATTCAGCTTTGATGTGCCCGATGCCGACCCGCTCGTGGCGCTCCACGCGAAGTTACAGAAGATAGCCAGTTACGAGGCGCTGACGAATTGGGCGATCTGGTCGCTTTATCTCGCCGGCAGCGGTGAAAACGTCTATTGGCGCAACGAGAATCAGATGCAGGGTTGCGGCGTCTATTCCCTCACGGTCTGCAGCCACGGCCCCCATCCCAATGTCAGCAGGTTCCCTTTCATCTACGCCCCCATTCAACCACCGGGCGGGGCGGGAGCGGGCGTGGGCTGACGAGCGGGTGCTCAAACTCGCCAGCCGGGTGTTTCGAGTGTTCCGGGACGAGCGGGCCACTGTCCCCCGATGGCTCGGCCTTACCAACCAGCTATACCAATTACTCACATCAATCAATCCGACGGGGGTCGCGGCGAGGCTGCAACTGGCGGTAACGGCGCTGGAAACCTTCTATATCGGCGGTGGCGTTCGGGGGTACCTGTGGGACGGCCGCTGCGCGAAAGCCATTGGCGAGTTCGTCGGGGGCTGTGGGCCAGAGGCCATCGACAGGAACTACTTCGAGCAGCTCAGACAATTCCGCAACGATGCGGTGCACAGGGCCGGCACCCCCTGGACTTCGGACAAGGATGCGTCGAAGGACGTCCAGCGCGTTGCCCGGCTGACCGAGGAGCTGCTGAGATTGACGCTGGTCATCGCCGTACTTAACGCGCCGGTGGTTTGCTCGCCGAACTTCCGCGATGAATGGGATGTCGGGTCGCTGGTGAGGCCGTAGCGGGCCGGTGCAGCGCGCCGGCCGGGCACCATGCTGCCACAGGCCAACCACAGGTCGGCCCCGCTGCAGCCGCGGCCATAGAGGTGTGATGAGGGCGCTGGCCGGAGCGGCCTTGGGCGCTTCCGTCGTCCCCGCGATTCACAGTAGTCGCTCCAATTCCCGCTTTGTCAGGCTCAGTTTTTCCGCCACCTCGCCCTTTGGCATCCCCGCGTCAAGCAGTTCCCTAGCCCTTGCACGGGCCTGTGCCTCCAGCTGGGGACGAATCTCCCCTTCAAAGATGCTCTTGGCGAGCTGCGCGACTTCCCCGCTTTGGACGGACACTCTACCGGCCGGCTCGTTTGCACGGATAAACTTCCTCGCCTCGAATTCTCTCGCGGCGGCTGTTTTGGCCCTCTGAAAAGCAGGAGACAAGGCCAAGGCGCGGGCCATTGCCTCGCTAACCTCGTCGTCCTCGCCATCGTCGCCTGGCTCGTCCAAGTCGGCGCCGATGTCTTCCTCGTCTTCCAGCAGGCCAAACAGGTCATCGCACCACACGGTGGATTTTGTTAACTCGATCCGTGGGACCCCAGAGGGAAATATTGTTAATGACACGCTCGCGAGTTGGCCAACGCAGTCTCGAGCGTTGAGGATTGATTCCCTCTGGGCGGCGCTGGGTCCGCCTTCCTGGTGTGAATCCAATTCTTCCAAAATGGCCGAGGCCCTGTCCCAATCGGCTTGCTCAAGCCGCGATACGTCAACGACGACGATGGGGCACTTCAGCGTGGCCGCCATTTGAATAAAATCTTCGGTCGCTGTTTGGGGGTCGCAATGGATTACGGATTCCTCTTGTTCTGGCGGTTCGACCCACCCCCTCACCACGGCAATAGCCAAGCGAGAACATGCCGCTACCGCTTCATCGAGAAGGTTCTGGAGCTGATCGCTGTCTGACATGCGGTGGTCTCCTGAAGGACCGGCGCCTGTTTGGGGAGGTTGCATCTATGCTCGGACGAATGCGTAGGCGCCATCAATCGCATTCGCCAAGGGGGCGCAACCGGACGAAATTTGGTGCGCCCTACACACAAAACCGCTGCCATGTCGTTCCCGTACGCCGCCTACTCATTTATCGCACACCAACGGCGTCATCTTGGTTTGCTTACATCCGCATCGGAAGTGGGTGCCGTCCGCACGATCCGGAATGTCGCCGCATTGCGGACAGGTAAGTGCCCTCACCAACCCGACGGTTGCCTTACCGAATGCTTCGACGTCGGCATCCGCAACCTCCGCGCCGCCCAGATTGAAATGGCAACCAACTTGGTTGCGAATGAAAACTAAGGGGCCCATCTCTTCGAAGAAAGGCTGGACCGCGGTCATCACGGTTGACTCGCTGGCCGGTGGGCTCGCAGCGTCCGCGTGTGCCCCGCTCGCTTCGATCACCAGGACATCAAACAGCTTCTTGCAGCCCGCGAGCAGTTCGCCGAGGGCCCAATCGTTATCCCTTTTCCGCGGCAATCTCCTGTGATATTGGAGCGTGAGGCGATCCAATATCGCCTCGAGGAGTATCCCTGCTTGCGACGCGATGCTCTGCCTCGGCAGCGGCAGCGTACCAAGGGCAGATTCGAGCTCATCCACTGCGAGCTTCGTTCCAGAGAGGAGTACCCCCCGACCCATCGTCCACGGATGCAGTTCGAGCAGTTGGACAGAAAGGCTCGGCCCCTGGCTGAGGCGGTAGCGATCTCGCCAAGCACGGTAGTGCGTCATGACGATTACCTGTGCAAAATCTTTAGCAACCTCACCGAGGGCCTGCATGATCCGATATAGATGGCCCCCGTCAACGGAAGTAAAAATGTCGTCCAGAACAATGACTGTTTCCTTTGCGTGGTCACGCTTGGCCAATGCAATCCAGACGCAGAATCCCAGCGTGTCCAGATGCGATTCGCTAAAATATGCTTGTGGCGGCACGCCCGGATGTCCAGCGAATGTTGCGTCTTGTTCGATGGATCCTCGTTTTGACGGGCTCATCCGGAGGCGGAGCGGGCCGAGCGGCTCACGCGGGTGGATGACCGCGTACAGGCGATTTATTTCTTCGTACACCGCCTCCAAGGCATGCTGGGTGAAGCTTTTCCGGGCGGCCTCGCAGATTTGCAACGCACCCTTCAGTCTCTTTCCGAGCGATTCGAGCGATTGCGCGGCCTCGCGGTTCTCCACGACGCCTTTAATCGCCACGCCGATCGCATTATATTTGTTGAGGTCCGCTTGGGTTGCCTGAAGCCGTTCTCGGTAGTGCTGGTCGATCGCCAAGATATCCGCTTGGAGTTTCTGCGCGGCGGCGAGTTGTGCCTCGTCGATTGATGAGGATTCCAGAAAATCTCTGTACCTCTCCCATGGGACGACGGCTGCCTGTGCGGTAGGGGGCTGTATTTCCCGCAGTTTAGCACCCGCTCGCCGTGCAGCGGCTATGTAGTCTTCGATCGCAGTGGCGTGGACGGCCTTGGCGTCAGCCAAAGCTTTCGCGGCCTTTTTTTGGCTGTCGGCGAGTTTCAGGTGGCTCTGCATCTCGGAAAGGCGTTTCTTGATTTTATTCCTCAGATCGTCGGCGGTTATCGGCTGCTCGCAGACGGGGCAAACCCCGAGATCGTTGGGTGGAGCGATGATTTCTTGGGCCTGTTTGAGCAAGTCAACAAGCGGCACGGCCTCCGCCCCGTCAACCTTTGGCAGCGCCCTGATTTGCTCGCTGACAAGCCGCTCCCCGCTGGAGCGGTCGTCGACGGCCGTCGAGGCTCTGTCGAGCGAGTCCCGCGATTTCGCCAGATTGTCCAAAAGCCGCACTGCTTCCCGCAGGCCCCCAAGGTGCACCTCGAGCTCCGCCGGCCCGACTGCGACCTTTGCCGCCGCCCATTCCTCGGCGGATTTGCCGGGCGAGCCTTCGCTCTTCCACAATCCGCCCAGCGCCCGGTCCGCCCGCTCCAAGATTACCGCCGCTTCGGTAAGTCTCCGCCCATTCCTTGCTTCGGCATCCCGCAGGGCCTGCTCCGCTCGCTCAACCCCCGCGACGTCGACGAACCCCTGTAGTGCCTTGTACCTGTCGGCCGGTTGGGCCTCGACCAACTGCAGAAGCTTTGATCGCCGCAGCACGCGAGCGCGGAACGGTGACCCATTCCCAATATTTTTAATAACCGCACCCGGTGAGAGGACAGCGGCCCAAGGCGAGGCCCCGTCCGACTCGATCTCCACTTTTGGTCGTTCCGCCGTTTGGCCGATGGTGTACAGGTATCGGTGTTTTTGTGACCCGATGCTCCGGTCCTCCAACGAGCCGACTACTCGGTTCGCCACGAAATCGATCGCGTCGGCAATTGTGGATTTCCCCGACCCGTTTTCGCCGAAAACCATCACTAAAGGCTTTGTCGTGTCGAAGCAAATTTCGCTTTTGCCTGAGGCGCCGCGAAAATGGTGCATGGTAAGTTTTTTGATCGGCTTGCTCATTCGCCACCGCCCCGTTCTATTAGCATGGGGTCTAGCCATAAGTTCCAGTCGGCCTCGGTGGCTGTTCCCTTTGCCAGCTTCTCGGCGACTTCTGCTTTCCTCTCCGCCGGAAGCAGTCCGCTGGCAAGTAGTTTTTCGGCGATGGACTCCGCCAGGATTTCGCTCGGCGATTTTGCTGGCGGTTGTGGTGAGTCTGTCATTTGACCTCCGAGTGTGGATTACCAAACGACCGTCGCGGGCAACCCAACCGCCGTCCATCGCCCGAACCTGCTATCTCGTAGCTTGACGGCGCCTCCGCTCGCAACGTCGTCTGTTTCGCTTACGCGGAGCCGAGCGGCTACGACACCACCGTCCAGCGGGCAATGAATATTAGCTCGCAAGTATATCGGCGGCCCAACTGTTTTTCCATATCGCCGATCAAAGCATCACGCCGGGCGTCGATCGCATCCTGTGAATTGTAGTATTCATCCCGCTTGTCCTTGCGGGTCGCTTCAAGCTCGCGAATCGTCCGCTGGCCCGCAAGTTTTTCCTGCAGCGTGCCCGCCAGTGCAGCGGCCCGCCGGGCCTCATTGATCTGCCGATCCAAGTCCTTGATTTCGCGCTCCAGGCCGATCTTCAAGTCGTCTGCCCACCGATCCAGCTTGAGCGACTCCTCATCAAATAATTGCGCGTTGCGCTCATCCACCTGCCGAATCAGCGCCTCCACCCGTGCGTCCAGATGAGTAGCCGGCGGCGGTTCCCCTTCGACCGGGCCGATGAATTTCGCCGGCAGTTCCAGCATGCGGCGGCTGAGTTCCTCCTCCAGGGGCATGCCGTCGTCGGTTTCGGCGGCGATGATTAAAAATTCGTCCGCCCGCAGCGACTGCACCGAGAGCTTGGCCAGTCGCAGCCAGCCGCCCCTACCCACCAGCGGGTCCAGCGCACTGATGATGCCGTGCCGGCGGTCGTAGTGGAACTCCAGCTTTCCCGGCGGAAGCTGGCGTGCGATGGACTGCTGGATCAACTGCTGGGCCATGGGGTGATCTTGCCGAAAGAAGATGTCGCCGAGTTCCTCGGCCTTTTTCCAGTCAAGGTTGTAATGTGCCTGCGGGTGGGTACCGGGCGTTTCGGCGTCGGGTGCGCTGTGCAGCGTGAAGCGGGCATTTGCAGCGTCAAATTCCGCCCGGCCGTCGAGTTCCGCGCGTGCCAAAGCCAGCAGCCACCGCTGCCGCTGATCCAGGTTTGCGGCGGCACTGTCACGGTGGACGCGCAGGCGGGCACTGACCTGATCATCAACATTTTCCAACAGCAGTTGCCGCGTCTGGGCCATACGGGCCTCGATGCGCTCATCGAGTTCGCGGCGCATCTGCTCAAAACCGGCGGCAATTTCCTCGGGCGTGCGGCAGGTTTGGTAGATCTGGGCGATGCGGCTCTGCACATCGACGCCGGATTCGACGGCCCCGAGGATTTCATCGGTGGTGCCGAACACGCCGTCGAACAAACGGAATTTTTCGCTCAGGAGTTCAAACACCCGCCGATCCGCCTCGTTGGCGCGGTTGATGAAATTTAACACCACAACGTCATGTTTCTGGCCGTAGCGGTGGCACCGGCCGATGCGCTGCTCGACACGCTGCGGATTCCATGGAAGGTCGTAATTCACCACCAGCGAGCAAAACTGCAAGTTGACGCCCTCGGCTGCGGCCTCGGTGGCGATGAGGATGCGGGCGTGGTCGCGAAAATGCTCCACGATGGCGGCCTTGATGTCGATCGGGCGCGAACCGGTAACGGTCTCGTCCCCTTCGTGCTTTTGCAGCCATTGCTGATAGATGGCCTGGGATTGCGGGTCGGCATTGGCACTGCTGATCAGGGCGATCTCACCTGCGTAGCCGCTCGCGGAAAGCAGATCGAACAGGTATGCCTGGGTGCGGCGTGACTCGGTGAAGATGACGGCTTTGCGCTGGGCGCCAATTTCGGCGATACGATCAAACGCAGTGGCGAGTGCGGGGATCAATTGTCGGCCTTTGGCGTTTTCGGTGATTCCGGCCGCCTGCTGCGCGTAGCCGCGCAGCTCTGCAAGCTCGGCCTGAACTCTCTCCAGCGCCCCGCCGGGCGGCGGAGGTAAAGCGCCGGGCTCGGAGGTATCCGCTTCGGAGATTTCCTCTTCAAACTCCTCCACGCCGTCGAGATCGTCGTCGGTAAGCAGTTCCGGGTGGGCGGAGAGATTCTCCAGCCGTTCCACCAGGCGGGAAAGCGTGTGGGCGATGGCGAAGGTGGATGACGAAAGCAGTTTGCGCAGCACCAGCGTGATGAGGGCCCGCTGGCTGGCGGGCAGGGCGAAAAGTTGATCCCGCTGCAGGTAGGCGGAAATCTGGTCGTAGAGCCGCTGCTCCTGCTCGGTGGGGTGGAAATCCCAGGTGAGGGAGACGCGGCGGGTGAAGGGGATGTATTCCACCACCTGCTTGCGCAATGTTCGGGTGAAGATGGGGGCGATCCGCTCGCGCAGCCGCCGGGTCCGTTCCTCGTCGAGCGGGCCGCCGGTGAACTGTTCACGGAATGAATCGATGTCGCCGAAGACGTGCTCATCCACCACGCTGACAAGGCCGTAAAGCTCGGCGAGCGAGTTTTGCAGGGGCGTGGCCGTGAGGAGCAGTTTGAAAGAGCCGCGCACGGCGTCGGCCACGTCGCGGGCCATCCGGCTGCCGGGCTTGAAAACATTTCGCAGGCGGTGGGCCTCGTCGATAACGGCCAGGTCCCACGGCACCGCCCGGATGTTGTCCTTGTTCGCGGCGGCGAAGTGGTAGGAGCAGATGATGATCTTGCCGGCCTGGTCGAATGGGTTGGCCGGATTGCCCGCCATTTTGCGGATGGTGGCACCATCGAGGATGGCGCCGGGGAGAAAGAATTTTGCCAGCAGTTCCTGCTGCCACTGCTTACGGAGCGTGGCGGGGACGATCAGGAGGATTCTGCGCTTCTGTTCCGCCCAGCGCTGGGCGATCACGATGCCCGCCTCGATGGTCTTTCCGAGGCCGACCTCATCGGCGAGGATAACGCCCTTGGAAAATGGGGACCGGAGCGCGAAAAGGGCGGCATCCACCTGATGCGGATTGAGATCAACCTTGGCGTTGGCAATGGAGCGGGAAAGTGCGGAGATGTCGTCGCCGGAGCCGAGCAGGCTCAGGGCGTGTGCCCAATATTGGCTCTGGTAGGCGGTGGTCATTACATCTGCTCCGTCGGGGCGGGTGGCCGGAATATCGCCAGTTGTCGTTCTCTCCGCAGCCTCGCCCGCCGATCAACATGTTGTGCGGGGGCTATTATCGGGGTTGGGATTCGATTGGCAAGCGGCGGCTATCTGGCCTGCGAGGGCTGCGACTCCGGCTGTGACTCTGGCAGCGACCCACGCGGCGATGCCCGCTGCGCGTTGCCAGCGCACGAAATCTGCCAACTGACAGTCGCGGAAATGCAGCCCATGATTTTAATCCGCCGGCGAGCGTAGCCAGGCCCATATCTCCCGATACCCGGCGAGGCTTTGGGCGGATTCGGCCAGCGCCTGCTCCGGCGGCGAGCCGCCACCCAAACCTTCATCAAACGGCTGTTACTTCAACGCACTCCTGAGGTATGATGCTCAGGTACTCGCCGGGCAGCCCGAAGCGAGAATCGCTGTGCTGGAGAACCGCCATGACTGATGAGCCTCGTCCGCAATCTGCCGTTGAATTTGCCAAAGCCGCCGGCCAACTTGCCGCTGCAACCCGCTGCACCGATGTCGTGCTGCTGGATGTATCAAATCGCTCGCAGGTTGCCCATTATTTTCTTATTGCAACCGGCACTTCCGCCCGGCAGATGACCACCGTCGCCGACCAGATTGCCGAACTGGGCGAAAAGATGGGCTTTAAGCCGTGGCGCATCAGCGGGGCCGAGTCGGCCAAATGGATCCTCATCGACTGCGTGGATGTTGTGGTGCATCTTTTCGATCCCGCCAGCCGCGCCTTTTATGACCTTGAAATGCTCTGGGGCGACTGCCCGCGAGTGGAATTGGAACTGCCGACCGGAAGTGGTCAAATTTCAACTCCGCAGTCTGACGAAACCGACGCCGCACTGGAGGCCGCGCAGGAAATCATCGAGGCGGCCATGGAAATGGATGATGAACTGACGCTGCTCGACATGGATGCGGAAACCTCGCAACCGTCGACCGGAAACGCGGAGCGGCAATCCGTTGCCGATGACGATTCAGGCACCATATCCGCACCGCCGGATGATCAGTCCATCCGGTATGAATCCTATTCCATCGAAATCACCGAGGGGGAACCGATCACCACCGATTCAGCCCCGGCGCCGCGGAGGGCACCAAAGACGCCACCCCGCCGGCCGAAGACGAAAACAGCCAGTGCCAAAAAATCCGCGGCCCAAAAACCCAAAGCGAAAACCTCGGCCCGGTCAAAGCCGGCAAAAACGGCGGCGTCGGCAAAACGGAAAGTTTCTCCCGCAAAAGCAAACACCGCCAAGGCCAAGCCGGCGAAAGTCAAGCCCGCGAAGACCAGAAAGGCCGCTTCGGCCGCTAAGAAGGCCACCGTCCGAACGGGATCGGCAAAGGGCACAAGCGCGAAATCCAAAGCCGCAGCGGGTGCTAAAAAGGGGAAAGCACCCCACGCCCGCAAAGCCGGAACCGGCGCACGGTCGGCAGGCGTTTCCAAGGCGAAACCGCACGGGCCCGCAAAAGCATCTCGCCCGAAAGCCAAGAAATCCCCCGCAAAAAAGAGGAAGTAAGTGATATCTGTTGAGGCTCAAATACGCCAGCGATGCGCGCTGGCCATCGGCAAGGCATTTGGCGCTGAACATGCACCGAGTGCAGTTGTAAAAGCGGGCGATCCGCGGTTCGGCGATTATCAGTGCAACTCCGCCATGGCACTCTCGGGCACTCTGGGCCTTCCGCCACGGCAGGTGGCGGTGCGGATCATCGAACATCTCGATATTGCTGACATGTGCGAGACGCCGATGATTGCCGGCCCCGGATTTATTAATTTCAAATTACAGTCCGGCTTTGTCGCTGGGCGCATCGAAGCCATTGCCGCCGAAACAACATCGCTGGCGAGAGCCGGTGTACCGGAATCCCCCCACCGGCAGACCGTTGTGGTGGATTACGCCGGGCCGAACATCGCCAAGGAAATGCATGTCGGCCACCTGCGAAGCTGCATCATCGGAGATGCCATCAGCCGGATTATGGAATTTCAGGCCCACCGCGTCATCCGGCAGAATCATGTGGGAGATTTCGGCACGCAGTTCGGCATGCTGATTCGTCTGGCCCGCGAGATTCAGATGCAGACGGGCGATTTTCCACCCATCGAGGATCTCGACGCCTACTACAAACAGGCGGCACAGCGGGATCGGGAAGATGCAAACTTCGCCCGCGAAGCGCGCGATGCAGTTGTAGCCCTGCAGAATGGTGAACCGCAGGCCGTCGCACTCTGGAGGCGCATCCACGATGAAAGCCGCCGCCACGCCGCCGATATCTTTCAATTGCTGGGGCTCAAACTCACCCCTCATGACGAACGGGGTGAGAGTTTTTACGCCTCCCGGCTCGCCAGCGTTGTGGAACAGATTGCCGAGGCACTGCGGATCGGTGGGGACGGCGGGGATACGGCACTCGACGGCATCGATGCAAGCTCGAAAACTGCCGAACTCACCACCACCCCGCCGGAGGATCGTGCGGAAGCCGCGGGCGCATTGGGCAGTCCGCAGGCATTGGAGAGACTCTCCGACGCCCAGCTTCCGGATGTGGTGCGTCGTCCGTTTGCGTGCATATCCGCCGGTGCGATGTGCGTGTTTCTTCCCGGCTACGTGGACAAAGAGAAAAAACCGCTGCCGCTGATTATTCAAAAGGCGGATGGTGCATTTTTATATGCCACCACCGATCTGGCGGCCCTGCGATTTCGCCTGGTGGAAGACAAACTTACACCGGAAGATCAAAAACCGCTCCACGAAAATTGGCTCGCCGACCGCGTCATTTACACCACCGATGCGCGTCAGGCGCAGCATTTTGCCATGGTGTTTGATACCGTCCGTGCGATGCGGTGGCACATCCACCCGCAAAGCGGCGGCACGGCCGATTTGGTGCACGCGAGCTTCGGTTCCATATTGGGCCCCGACGGCAAGCCGTTCAAAACCCGGTCCGGCGAAAGTGTCAAACTCAAAGCCCTGCTGCTGGAAGCGACTGAGCGGGCGGCAAAGGTTGTAGCTGAAAAAAATCCTTCGCTGAGTCCGGATCGGCAGAAGCAGATTGCCGCCGCCGTCGGAATCGGAGCGGTGAAATATGCCGATCTCAAACAGGATCGCACCGGCGATTATGAATTTGTATGGGAGCGGATTATTTCATTTGAAGGGAATACCGGCCCCTATCTGCAATACGCCTACGCCCGCATCTGCAGCATCTTCCGCAAGGCCGGCGACATCGATCTGACCGGCGCCCGCGCTGCACTCGCTGAACCGGCGGAGCAGCTTCTGGCACGCTCCCTGCTGAAATTTCCCGACATCGTGGAGATTGCCGCCCGCGATCTCAAGCCGCACTATA
>JAJZNY010000417.1 GCA_021852245.1 Planctomycetota bacterium
GCGTAAAAACGCCCGGCAAAAATTCCGTGGCCCGCTGTCGATCAGCGGGGCTGAGCAGCAAGCTTTCATCGGTTATCAGTGGGAAGAGTCCGTCGCGGATACCGACGAGGAAAACCCCATCAAATTCCGGGTGGCGTGATCGCTGTGCGGAGGTGATCAGCACCTGATCGGTCGTCGGAGGAATCACCCGCAACGTCAATCCATCAAGCAACGTTGACATGAGCCCGGCGAAGCGGCCGAAACTCATTTGCTGGCCGTGCAATTCCTCAGCCATAGCGTCCAAGAGTTCTCGCAATTGCACGGGTATGGCGGAATGCAGTTGCGCGGCCTGTGCATCACCTGCGGCCAGTGCCTCGTCGGCCATGGCGCCAAGCCCGGCCAGCGCCGCCGGAGAAAGCACGACTTCGCCAAATGCCTTTGCCCAGGCATCGCCGCTTAAATCGTCTTTCGCACAGGTTGCAAGCCACGGTCGAAGAATTTGCAGCAATGCGGTTCGAACGCGATTGGCGGCGGCTTCGCGGTCTTCGATGTCCCGTAATCGGCCCGAGGCCGGCGATGTCGCAGCGCTCCAGTGCTGCTCCAGACTGCGGCGCGTCATGGCGTAGGCAAGGGCAAAATTTTCAAACTCGTCAATATCCGCCGGACCGCAGCCCGTTAGCCCGCTGCGTAAGAATTGCAGCATATCGGCAAACTCGTTCGCCCCTTCGCCGAGACGGATCAAGGCTCTTGCCGCCACGGTCATCGGGTGAAGCGTTACCGGTTTCTGGCGATCAATAAAAAATGGGATCCCGTAACTTGGAAACAATTGTTCAAACACCGATCCATACTGGTCTATGGCATTGGTGATGATGCCGATCTGCCGATAACGCATTCCCCCGGCAATCATCCGCCGGATGTTTCGCGCGATAAACGCAACTTCGGCTATCGGATCCGGCAGCAGGTGGATGCGGATGTCGCTGTTGGCAGGCGCTGCAGCAGGAGCCGCCATGCTGGTAGCCGCCGTACCCGCAAGATGCGATTCCAATCCGGCAAGCGTCCGAGATTTAAATCGCTGCACATTCCACAGAAGCATGGGCGGATATATCTCGGCGCCGATTTTTTTTAGTTGCGCATTCATACGCCGATACAGGTTATGCGTCGGGAGAAAAACGCTTCCGGAGGGCAGCTCGCCTCCATCTGCCAGCGCGGGATCAAGCAGCAGGCTCATCACGACTCTGCATGGCTGGCGGGCTAATTCTGCAATTAGTTCGATTTCGCCGGTCCCCATGGAACTCAGCGCATCAACGTAAATGGAAATGCCCGTAAGCTTTTGACGATGCTCCGGCAGCAGGCTCCGCACCCATTGTGGCAGTTTTTCCGGATCAAACCGCACGGATGAAAGCACGCCGTTCCACGCTTCAATCAATAAGGCGAGATCCTGCAACTTGGCAGCAAGATGATCCTGCCCGAGAGAGGCGATTGCGTCTGCCGCTCTGCGCAGATCAACCGCCGTCTGCCCTTCCCGCACCAGCTGTTGCAAGGTGGCGTCCAGCGTGCGGAGAAAACCGGGCATCTTCAGGCTGGACTTGAAATAAGCGAGTCTATCGTGAACCCCCTCCACCGCCCGACCAAGCGCCAGCAACCGCCGCGCCGGCGAAAGCACCTGCGGCACCGCCTGCCCCATTTGTGCCAGAAGTCGTTGACAAAAGCGCACGGGACCGAGCACTTCCACGCGGGCCGTGGATGACAATCGATCCATCAACCGCCGCTGGGTGATGAAGGTCGCCTGTGTCGGCACCAGCCAGAGGATCGGCGGTCCCAGCGGTCGAGCTTCCGACTCGGCGGCAAGCTGAGCCAAAATCTGCTCAGTCTTGCCAGTTCCGGCGCGTCCAAGTATGAATTGCACAGACATACGGTTCGTCCTAAAAGCTGCCAGAGTGTACGGCGCAGATTGGACGGATGGCAAACAGGGTGAACCAAGCAGTGACAGAATCTGACACACCTGCGACGTCTTGCCTATCCGAGCTACGGAGCGGCAATCCAAGCGATCGGCTTACCGTCGCACTGGAGACCAGCAGCCGCGTCGGCTCGATTGCTATCGGCAGAGGCGACGAATGTCTTCTGGAACACACTTTTTCCGGCCCGATGCAGCATGCTACGGAATTGGTACCTGCTTTGCAGCAACTGACGCAGACGCTCGGACGCAAGGCGGCAGACATCGGCGAAATCATCGTCTCGATTGGCCCCGGATCGTTTACAGGCGTGCGCATCAGCGTGATGGTGGCGCGAACATTATCACAGGTGTTGGGATGCAAACTCATCGCCGTTCCGACGACCGAAGTCCTGACTCTCAACGCCCCGGTAAGTTCCACGCCCAATATCGGCGTCGTGCTCGATGCGCGCCGCGGAATGATTTTTGGCGCCTGTTATCGAGTGAACCACGCCCTGTCCGCCCCCTGGCCGGAAATACAAGTCGTCATGGAGCCGACGCTCGGCAAGCCGGAGACGCTGCCAGCAAGCTGGCCGCAGCCGATCCACTTGCTCGGCGAGGGAATTCAATACCACCGTGCGGCACTGTCTACTGCCGGTTTTGATGATCGTCTCCTGCCCGCCGAAACTGCCGTGCCGCGTGCATCGGCCCTTTATCAGCTTGGGCGACGCCGGGCGGCCCGGGGGCAATTCGTGCCGCGCGAGGCGATGCTGCCACTGTACCTCCGCAAGCCCGAAGCGGAGGAACTGTGGGAAAAGCGCCAAGCTGAGTCCTCTGGCGCGAAGGAATAGCGAGAGACCGGAAAGTAAAGCAACACCCGATCGTGCCGGGCATGGCAGAAATTCCTGTTTGCCATAGGAGAATTAACGTGTGTATTTTATTATTACTTGTTTCAGATTTATAGCTTGCGCGCGTGGAGTAAATATCGACTGTAAACCAGTCGATTATTTCTACACGCACCACTTTACAAGAATGTCTTCTACCTCTACGATCAATCGGGAGGGTGCTATCTCAGGATAAATGGAAGGTTTGGAGAATTAGAAAGAAGTTATCGACGATGAGAAGATTACCTATGATGGTTGGAATCGTCCTTTTAGGAATGGCAGTCTGTGCTCAAGCGGGAACGCATGGATGGTTTGCACCGAAACGGAAACCGGGAACAAAGGTTATCCCAGTCTGGCCGCATCTGAAGGTGCCCATGGCCGAGCGGGCACGAAAATTTCACCGGTGGCCAACGTTGACCGAATATCTTGTAAAACCTGATGTAGCAAACGGATGTGCCGTCGTCGTATGTCCGGGCGGGGGTTATAGCTACGAAGCGGTTCATCATGAGGGGTACGCGATTGCGCAGTGGCTCAATAAACTCGGCGCGTCTGCGTTCGTGCTGAACTACCGTCTGCCGGATGGAAAGCTACCGCCGAGTGGTGTGCCGTGGCCACTGCAGGACGTGCGAAGAGCGGTCCAGATCGTACGGACCCACGCCCATGCATGGCATATTAATCCGCACGATGTGGGCGTGGCGGGATTTTCGGCGGGAGGCCATGTTGCCGCGATGGCCGGTACGCTGTTTCTTCCCGGCAATCCGGATGCTCCCAATCGGCTGAATCGGTTCAGTACGCGACCGGATTTTTTAATTCTCGGCTATCCCGTCATATCCATGATCCCCGGCATTACGCACCCGGGATCGCACAATGCCCTGCTGGGCACTCATTGCCCGCTGGATGTGGAGAAGTATTTTTCCGCCAATTTGATGGTGACAAAACTCACGCCGCCGACGTTCATCTGCGTGGCAAAGAATGATCAAATGGTGCCGCTGCAGAACAGCATAAGCTTTTACCAAGCATTAAAGAGGGAACACATCCCAGCTGCATTGCACATTTATGCAACAGGTAGACATGGGTTCGGGTTGGGCGTAGCGGGGACGGCCTCAACCCGTTGGCCGGCGGCCTGTGCAAAATGGCTGCGCCAACAGGGATTCATAAAGGGATGATATACCCGGCCGGACGACGGCGACTGCGCATTTTTTTGAGCAGTGATAGATTTTTTTAGCGGCGGCCTGCCGAAGTTTGAGGCCGCTTTTTTTCGCCCGTCAGGAAACCTGTTAAAGGCCCGGATGGAGATTTGCGCTGCCGCGATGGACAGCCGAATTTGACTTCGCCCTCTATTTGGCTATAATGCCAAATAGTATGAGACAGAAGATAAACAATCCGATTAATTTTGAAAGACGGGCGCGAATCATCAAGGCCATGGCGCATCCGAGCCGGCTGGCGATGCTCCATGCACTGGCGGACGGCGAGAAGTGCGTCTGCGACCTGCGGGAGATTGTCGGAGCGGATGTTTCGACGGTATCGAAGCATCTGCTGGTTATGAAGCGGGCCGGGCTGGTGGCAGACCGTAAGGATGGATTGTGGGTGCACTACCGATTACGTGTGCCGTGTATTTTGGATTTTATGACTTGCGTGGAAGCGGTGCTTGATGAAAGCCGGGAGAAAGCGTGCTGCAACATCGGGTAAAGCATTTTTTTTGCCTAATACTTGGCATTTTTGCCAAATAGTACAGGCTTGGGTGGGGAATCTTTGATAAGGAGATGAAGATGTCGAAAGTAGTGGAAATTTTTGATCCGCCGATGTGCTGTTCGACCGGCGTATGTGGGGTGGATATCGATCCGAAATTGATCCGATTCGCGGCAGATTTGGATTGGCTGAAAAGACAACATGTGGAAGTGTGGCGATACAACCTCGCCCATGAGCCGACGCGCTTTGCGCAACGCGCAGTCATCAGAGATTTACTGATCAGATCCAGCCCAAGGGCGTTACCGGCCATTTTGGTAGATGGAGTGCTGGCGAGTCAGGGACGCTATCCTGATCGAGCGGAACTTGCGGCGATGGCGGGAATAAAGATCGAAGACGGCAGCGAGACTGCGATGATTTAAGTGGCCTGTCTGCGGGCGCCCGGTGCACCGAAGCGATGGGCGTGGAGGCCCGGCGTCATGGGTGATTTTTTTAGAAAGGGTATGCAACATGGAAAGCAAACAGGTACCAACCATCGAACAAATATTCGCAGGCATGCGCAAACACATGGGCGCGATCCCGACGGCGGTGGAGGCACTTGCGCGTGTGGACCCTCAACTGGTTTATGAGCACATGCGTTCGCGGGCCTATGCCATGCCGGACCAGACACCTGCTCTGGATGAGGAGACCCGCACGCTGATCTAAATGGCGGCTGCGCTGGCGGGATCAAGCCCGGCATGCGTGCGGGCCATGGCCGACAAGGCACGCGTGCAGGGTATCGCGCCGAGCAAGATCATGGAGACCATCAAGATTGTGCGCTTTGCGATGGCCACGCGAATTATCGGCGATGCAGAACCAATTTTTGCCGCTCTGGAAAAATCGTCAACCTGAGCGGTCCGATGGACGGGGTTTTCTGGAGAGGTGGAAGAAAAGGCCCGCGGATTGGCGCGAACCGACGTTTGAAAGGGTTGCATCATGGTGACGACATGGATTCCTGAACCAACCCGCTATATGTTTTTTACCGGCAAAGGGGGCGTCGGCAAGACATCGCTGGCCTGCGCCACCGCCGTTGCACTGGCAGATCGGGGCCAGCGGGTTTTGCTGATCAGCACAGATCCCGCGTCGAATGTTCAGCATGTGTTTCAAACGGACGTCGGCGAAAACGCACCGACGAAGATTGACGGCGTGCCGCGGCTTTCGGCGATTAATATACGCCCACAGGTCGCCGCAGAGGCGTACCGGCAACGGGCGGTGGCTCCGATGCGCGGTATTCTGCCGGAGGAAGCTATTAAAAGCATGATGGAGGAACTTTCCGGATCGTGCACGACTGAAATTGCGGCTTTTGATCAATTTACGACGCTGCTGACGGATCCGGCGACTGGGACAAACTTTGACCATATTATTTTTGATACCGCGCCCACCGGCCATACACTGCGATTGTTGAGTCTGCCTTCCGCATGGACGGAATTCTTTGATGGTAATAAACATGGGGCCTCATGCATGGGGCCGGTATCAGCCCTGCAGTCGCAGCGGAAGCAGTATTCCGAGGCGGTTGCGGCCCTGCATGACGCGGTGCATACAACGCTGGTTCTCGTAAGCCGACCGGATCGGCTGGCACTGGCGGAAGCCAGCCGAACCAGCGTGGAACTTGCCACACTGGGTATGACGAATCAGAGATTGATTATTAATGGCGTGTTTCAGGCCACAAATAAAACCGATGCACTGGCGGCCGCGATGGAACGGCGCGGCGAATCCGCCATGGCCGAGATGCCGGAGCCGCTGCGGAGATTGCCGCAATCGCGGGTCGAACTGCAATCATTCAACGCGGTGGGCGTGGCGGCACTGCGGGCATTGGCGGGCACCGGCCCGGCCATGCCGACGGTTTTGCGGAAACCTTTAGGTTGGCCACCGCTCCCCCATCTGGTGGATCTGGTGGATGACATTGAACGCGCGGGCCATGGAGCGGTGCTGGTATTGGGTAAAGGGGGCGTGGGCAAAACCACCATCGCCGCCGCTATAGCGGTGGAACTGGCTGATCGGGGGCATGAGGTGCATTTGACGACGACCGATCCGGCGGCCCACATCGCACAAACGGTGCGGGATTCTGACGGCCGCCTGACGCTGAGCCGTATTGATCCAGAACGGGAAACAGAGCGGTATCGCGAGTTGGTGATGGCACTGAGAGGTAAGGAGCTTGATGAAGAGGGACGGGCCCTGCTGGAAGAAGACCTGCGTTCGCCTTGCACAGAGGAGGTGGCGGTGTTTCACGCGTTTTCGCAACGCCTTGATGAAGCGGCCGGCAAATTTGTGGTTGTCGACACCGCCCCGACGGGCCATTCGCTGCTGCTGCTCGATGCCACTGGTTCTTATCACCGGGATGTGATGCGGAATTTGGCCGATAAGGCGAAACTGCGGGTGAGTACGGCACTGATGAGATTACAGAATCCGGAATACACCCGCACCTTGCTCGTGTCTTTGCCGGAAACGACGCCCATTCTTGAAGCCGGTGAATTGCAGGAAGACTTGAAGCGGGCAGGCATTGAACCCTTTGCGTGGATTATTAACAGCAGTCTGCTGGCTGCGGGGTCTGAAGATGCGTTGCTGGCCGCACGTGCTGAGGCGGAACGTGAAAAGTTGGCCATGGTCGAAAGCCGCGCGAAACGCATGGCGGTTATTCCGTGGCTTTCTGAGGAGCCGGTCGGCCTCGCCGGGCTGCGGCAGCTCTTTGCAAACGGGCCGGTTTCCATTTGATTTAACCGTCGCGGAGCTACTTTGCGGCTGATAGCGTGCGCGACGCCAGCTATATAAAATAATGCCTGACTGGTTGGGCAAAAAATAAGCTGCTGCAGGGAGGCCAAGGTTTACCGGTTGCGCAAGCGGGCGACATGTAAGTTTTGGCATTCCATTGAAAGGTTATGATTATGAAGCGAAAAGTGATTCGGCTTCTGGTAGTGATCTTATTGATTGGCGCGGCGAGTTATGGCATTTACCGCTGGAAGCAGAGCCAGAAGCATGGCCCACTGACAAGTGTCATACTCTACGGAAATATGGATGAACGGGATGTGCAACTGGCGTTCAAAGAATCGGGCCGCATCACACGGGAACTGGTGCACGAGGGGGCAACGGTCAGAAAAGGAGAACTGGTCGCCACACTGGATACCGACTGGCTGATTCATCAGGTGGCCGAGGCACAAGCGGTTCTGGCGGCGCAAAAACAGGTGTGGTTGCGATTGAAGCGTGGCAGCCGTCCGCAGGAAATTGCGATGGATCGGGCGCTCTATGCTGCTGCGGCGGCGAAGGCCGCCAACGAGCTGGTCAATATGAAGCGTTATGAAAAATTACTTGCCACGGGCGATATCACACAAATTCAATATGACAATGAAAAGGCGTTGTGGAAGGTGGATAATCAGCAAGCCAATGCGGCAAAGGAAACGCTGCGGTTGGCGGTGTTGGGCCCGCGTGTGGAAGATATTGCTGAGGCCGAAGCAAAGCTGCGGGCGGACAAAGCGCAGTTGGCCCTGTTGGAACAATATCTTGCGGATACCGATCTGAAAAGTCCGGTTGATGGCGTTGTGCGAACGCGGATTCTTGAACCCGGCGACATGGCTAATCCGCAAACGCCGGTCTATACCATCGCCATCATGAATCCCAAATGGGTACGTGCGTACATACCAGAGAGGGATTTAGGGTTTGTGCACCTCGGCTCCAAGGCTTGGATCACCGTCGACAGCTTTCCCGGGAAGAAATTTGCCGGATGGGTAGGCTTTATCTCGCCGATAGCGGAGTTCACCCCGAAATCGGTTGAGACGACACAACTTCGCACCAGTCTGGTTTATGAAGTGCGGATTTATGTAAAAGATCCGCATGACCAACTCCGACTGGGGATGCCGGCCACAGTGGAAATTCCAATCACGCCGCAGCCGATCCCGCTCCACAAGGCGAGGCATTGATATGGATTCCGGCCAGTCAGTTTCGGAACCGATCATTGCGTGTCGGGATGTACATAAGACATTTCCCGACGGACGCGGAGGAATTACTGCCGCACTGGCGGGCATTTCACTGGAAGTACGCCAGGGATTGATGGTGGCGCTGGTGGGGCCCGATGGCGCCGGCAAGACCACATTGATCCGGCTGATTATGGGGTTGATGACGCCGACTTCAGGAAAGATTGAGGTGCTGGGGCACAATATTGTTCAGCATCCGCATGCGGCGGAATCACACGTGAGTTACATGCCGCAAAAATTCGGCCTCTACGAAGATTTAACTGTGCAGGAAAATCTGGATTTATATGCGGATCTGCACGGTGTACCGGCTGCGGATCGGCGCACGCGCTATCCGGAATTATTCGCGATGACCAATCTGGGGCGATTTACGGGCCGACTGGCCGGGCGTCTTTCGGGCGGCATGAAGCAAAAGCTCGGACTTGCCTGCGCACTGGTGCAATCGCCGGAGTTGTTGATTCTGGATGAACCGACCGTCGGCGTGGACCCTGTTTCTCGGCGGGAACTCTGGGCGATTTTGCTCGATCTGGTTAAAACCCGATCGCTGACGCTGTTGATCAGCACGCCTTATCTGGAAGAGGCGGAATTCTGCCATCACGCTGTGGTGATGTATCGCGGCAGCATACTGACGCAGGGATCGCCCGGGGATGTTGCGAATCATGCCCGCGGACGGACATTTCAACTTCGCACCCCGCCGGGATTGAAACCGCGCCAGATGGTGGCGTCGCTGCTACGCATCAGCAGCACGGCCGACGCGGTGCCAAATGGGGAGGAGGTGCGTCTGGTGGTTAAGGCGGACGCTGTGGGCGGTGCACACACACCGGACCATCGAGCACCGGGCGAAGAGGCGCCGAGCGGTGCACGGGAAGTCGAGCCGCATCTGGCGGATGGTTTTATGGTGGTACTGCGCGGGGCGCTGGAATCCACCACACCAGCGGCCGAATCGAGGGGCGGTGGTGATATCCCGCAGAGGAATCCTGAGATGGCCGCCCCACCGCCACCAGCGGCGAACCATTCCGATGAACCCGTGGTGGCGGTACGCGACTTAGTGCGCCGATTTGGCGAGTTCGTCGCCGTGGATCATGTCAATTTCGAAATGCGCAGGGGAGAAATTTTTGGTTTGCTGGGGCCTAATGGCGCCGGAAAAAGTACGACGTTTCGCATGCTGTGCGGACTCCTGCCGCTGTCGTCCGGCACTTTACGCGTGGCCGGGTACGATCTGCGGCACGCGCGGGCGTCTGCGAGGCAGGCGGTGGGGTATGTGGCCCAGAAATTTTCACTTTACGGCCAATTGACGGTGGAGGAAAATCTCGCGTTTTTTGCCAGCGCCTACGGATTGCGGGGAAGCCGCCGAAAGCGGCGATTGGGATGGGCGGTGGAGGAATTTGAACTTTCCGGTGTGCTGCCGAACAAAACCGGTGAGATTCCCGACGGATTCAAGCGACGATTAGCGATGGCGTGCGCGCTGCTACATGAACCGCAGATATTATTTCTGGATGAACCGACATCGGGTGTGGATCCTCTGGCCAGGCGGGAATTCTGGCAACGAATTACTGCCATGGCCGATCAACAGGTTACCGTGGTGGTGACGACGCATTTCATGGAAGAGGCGGAATATTGCGACCGCATGGTGATTATGATGAACGGGCGTGTGCTGGCGGGAGGAACGCCTGCTGAAGTCCGAAAACTCGCCGCTACGCCCGACCGAAAGGAACCGACGATAGAGGATGCGTTTATTCAGGTGGTGATGGACGCGCAGAAAGCCGCCGCCAAGGCGAGGGGTGCCGCATGAATCACCCCGCCCCGCTTGGAAAGCTGCGGCGCATCGTCGCGATGAGCCGCAAGGAAATGCTGCAGATGATTCGTGATCCGAGCAGCATTGCACTGGGGATTGTCCTTCCGCTGCTGCTGATCCTGCTTTTCGGTTACGGGCTCTCGCTTGACGCCCACCATGTTCCCGTAGCGGTGGTAATGGAGGATCACTCGCCGTCGGCACAATCGGTGTTTGGAGCGTTTGCCGGGTCGAGATATTTCCTGCCGGAGGCGGTGAACTCGATGGTTGAGGCGGAAAAGCTTCTGGCGGCGGGAACCGTAGACGGGATTGTGCGTCTGCGGCATGACTTTTCCCGCAATTTGCAGAGTGGGCATGCGGATATTCAATTCACGGTCAACAGCATCGACGCGAATCGCTCGCGATTAATTCAAAACTATGCCCGCGGCGTTCTAGGGGTTTGGCTTACACAGTGGGAACTGACACACGGCCGCAGTTATGCGCAGCCGGTCACCATCGAGCAACAGGTCTGGTTTAACCGCAGTATGGACAGCCGCTATTTTCTGGTGCCGGGTTTATTGGTGCTGATCATGACGCTGATCGGGGCGCTGATGACGGCGTTGGTTGTGGCAAGAGAATGGGAGCGCGGCACGTTTGAATCGCTTTTCGCCACGCCAGTGCAACCGAGCGAAATCATTATCAGCAAAATTGTCCCGTATTTCTGTCTGGGGATGGTGGGCCTTGCGGTGGCAGTTACGGCGGCGCGAGTATTGTTCCATGTGCCGATCCGTGGTTCGCTGGTGTTGTTGATTCTGGTATCGGGGCTTTACCTGCTGGTGGCGCTGGGAATGGGGCTGCTGATTTCCACGCGAACCAAAAATCAGTTCATCGCCAGCCAGGCGGCGCTGCTGCTGACCTTTCTACCGGCGATGATGCTTTCAGGATTTATTTTTGATATACGCAGCATGCCTGAAGCGATACAGGTCATCACCTACCTGCTTCCGGCACGATATTTTGTGGCGCTCCTGCAGACGTTGTTTCTGGCGGGTGATATCTGGAGTGTGATATTACCCAATGCGGCGGTGCTGGTGTTGATGGCCGTTATTTTTCTGGGCCTGACGCGCCGGCTGACAGTGAAACGGCTGGGGTGAAATGAACATCATATTCCGCATTTTGGCACTGATCCGCAAGGAACTCACGGCGATCTTCAAGGACCCGCGCAGCCGATTTGTTGTGCTGGGACCGCCGATCCTGCAGATGATTATTTTCGGCTATGCCGGCACATTTGACCTTAATCATGTGCCCTATGTTCTGGTGGATCAAAGTCACTCCAGCGAGTCGACGCGGTTCATCGGTCGAATCAACGGCTCGGGCATTTTTGATTGCGTTGCATCGGTGGGAAATATCCGCCGCGCCCGCCCCCTGCTGGATTCGCGCAGGGCATTGCTGATCATCCAGATTCCACAATACTTTGACCGAGATATTGTCACCGGCCGCGGGGCGCAGGTGCAGGTCATCGCTGACGGTCGGAATTCCAACACGGCCGCTCTGGCGATCGGCTACCTCAATGACATTCAGAATCAGTTCAACGCGGATTTATCAGCCGATAATCCCGGTATTGCTCCGCCGGTGGCCTTGCAGATACGCTCCTGGTTTAATCCGAACTTACTTTCGCGATGGCAGATTGTGCCGGGAATGATCGGCCTTATCACCATGCTGGCGGTCATGGTGATTACCGCCATGTCGATCGCCCGGGAACGCGAGCAGGGTACGTTTGACCAGCTTCTGGTAACGCCCTTCACTCCGCTGGAGATTATGGCGGGCAAAACCATTCCGCCTATTCTGATCGGTTTGGGTCAATCCGCTATCATCTTCATGATCGTCCGCTACTGGTTTGATGTTCCGTATTACGGTTCGGCGGCGGCAATCGTACTCATTTTTGTCATCTTTGTTATTGCCGCGGCGGGGTTGGGTCTGCTGGTGTCCTCGGTTTCATCGACGATGCAGCAGGCTCTTCTGGGCACATTTGTGCTGGTGATGCCTTGTGCCCTTTTGTCGGGCCTGGCGACACCGATATCCAATATGCCGCACTTCGTACAGAAGATCACGCTTATCAATCCGCTACGGTACGACGTCCAGGCGGCACGCGAGGCATTTCTTGAGGGCGCTAATGTGCACCAATTGATGCCGGAACTCATTCCGATGGCCATCATTGCCGTTCTGAGCCTGCTGACGGCATCATGGATGTTCCGCAGAATACATTGACGCGAAGTTATCGCCGGAACGAGAAAGGGGATGTCCTCGCTGTTGATTGAGGCGTTATGTCGACGGTGCGGCAGCGGCGGAGCGGAGTTGCTGAATTTCAGCGGCCTTGGGCAGGCCGTAGGGGCGGAATTTTTCAATCGTGCCGTGCTCTTCACTGCACAGCAGGGCACGATAAAAGCCCAACCGGTTGGCGGCGACGGAATCAATCAATGTGCTTGAGTCGGCGGCGCTCATCTGAAAGAGAATACGCTGATCAAACTCACGCAGCATCGCGCGAT
>JAJZNY010000360.1 GCA_021852245.1 Planctomycetota bacterium
AGTGAGGTGTGGGCCCGATTCTTGGCGTCCACGCTGGAGGAGCGGCTGCGTTACACGCCCACCGATTGTTTTGAAACATTCCCCTTCCCCGAGCATTTCCTCACCGATCCCGATCTGGAACGCGCTGGAAAGACGTATTATGAATTCCGTGCACAGTTAATGGTTCGGAACAACGAGGGGATGACGGCTACCTACAACCGCTTTCATAATCCCGCCGAATCTTCCGCCGACATCCTCACGCTGCGGCAATTGCATGATGAGTTGGACCGAGCGGTATTCAAGGCTTACGGCTGGCTGGACATGCAGCCCCGGCCTGAATTCATTCTGGATTATGGAGATGAGCCGGAAACCGAATCCGCCTCCACCCGCACATCACGAAAGAAAAAGCCGTGGCGCTACCGCTGGGCCGATGAAACGTGCGAAGAAATCCTCGCCCGCCTGATGCAACTCAATGAGGAGCGGCATCAAGCGGAAATGGCGTCCAAGCCCGATGCGACTGGCAGGCGGGCGTCTGCGAAACCCACGCGGGGCGGGCGGAAAAAAGGGCGCACCGCCGGCGGGCCGCTTTTCCCCGAGGGGACCGCCGCGAACTGACCGGTTCATGGGAAAATAATCGCTTGTAAAGGAGGCTGCCCAGTTGAAAATTAAATCTGTCACCGTAAGCAACTTCGGCCCGTTCTACGAACAGCACATGCTTGAACTGGATCCGTGTGTCACCGTGTTGACCGGCCCGAATGACAGCGGCAAATCCATTTTGCTCGATGCGCTCGGTTGCGCGATACTGGGGCAGAACGTCAAGGAGCGGAGGGTAAACTACTGGCGCAATCTGGATGTACCGCCAGACAACCTTGCACAGCTCGAAATGTATGTCGATTTGAAATTGGAGGTCAACCGCGGGGATACCGATCCGGGGCGTCGGCAGAGGGGCCTGCAGCCCGGCGATGTCGTAACGATAAGACGCTTCGTCGACGGTCGCGCGCAGCAGCTTGGCACGGCGGTTGAAAGAGACGGCAAGTCCATCTCGGTCGCGGTGCAATTCCCGGAATGGAAGTTGTTGCGATTGCCGGGGCCGTCATTCCGTCAGGACATTCCCATCAATAGCGCCAACGAAGTGGAGCGAGATTTTTTGGCAATCGGGCTGGGCCCCCATTTCGCCTCCCACGCGAAGAATCCACCCCGCCATTGGCCTGAAACCCTGCGAACCGCGGAGGAAAAGGTCACTGCGGAACTCTCTAAGCTGCTGCCTGCAGGCATGCCGATGGGAGTCCGGATATCCCACGATGCATCGGAACGCCCCGATACCATCCGGGTGTCGTTGAAGGACCGCATCGGCGATTTGCTCGGCGTGGACGACCGCGGTGCGGGGATTGGTAAAATTCTTAGTTTTGTTGGCCCGCTGGTTGTTGCACTCCGTAATCAACGGGCGCCCCTGCTCCTCCTGATTGACGAGCCGGAAACCTCCCTCCACGCCGACCTGCAGCACAGGCTCCGGGCATTGCTTGAGGAAATCGGAAAGGGGCCGATGTGCCAGGTGGTTTATGCCACCCACTCCCCTTCCATGATCAACAACATGCGGCCGGAGTCCATCCGGCTGCTGAGCCGTGGCACGAAGGACGGCCAGCCGAGCAGCCTGATCGAGAACGATGCCTTCGACAAGAGCTTTGCGGCCGTCCGCTCGACCCTGGGGCTTTCGCCCGCGGATTCATTGCTCTACGCGCCAGTTACCGTTGTTGTCGAGGGGAAGACGGAGGTGCTTTGCCTCCCCCGGATGATGGCAAAACTCAGCGATGCGGGATTGGAGGGATTCAAAGATGTTGGCGATTTATTGGAACAGACACATTTTTTAGAGGGTGAGGGGGATTCAGTGGAATATTTTGTCCGACTGGCGAAATCTCAGAATAACAAGGTCGTCGCCTTCCTTGACGGGGAAACCCGCCCCAAGGCGGGAGAGAAAAAATTGGCGGCGAACCACCGCGACGTGGCCGTCATAAAACTCGACGCCGAGCAAGATATAGAGCAACTCGTACCGACAGAAGTCTACTTTAGGGCGGTCGTGGAGTGCTGCCGCGAGGCGGCCCCCGATGCCGCCGGCAAATTCAGCCAGAAAGCATTTGACGAGTGGTTAAGCCGCCAGCCAGAGAGCAGGCAGCGGCTGCTTTTCGGCCGCCAGGTACAAGATTGGCTTGAGGATACCCTCGAAGGTGAGATCCCCAAGAAGCATTGTCTCTTGGCGAAGGCCGTGGACATATGTGACGCAAAGGAAATTCGCACCGGGAAGCTTTTGGAGCTTATCGACGCCATCCGGCCCCATCTTCAGAAAACCGGGTCTGCCTTGCGGGAATCTTAGGATGTTTCTGGCCCAAGCCCCCGCGCCAACGCGGCTTTTACCTCCGCGGTACGAAGGTCGGGCGAAGAGCTACCGGTGAACCATCACCAACCCCTTGGCGACACGAAGAAATTCACCTTGCGACTTACGCAGGGTTGCTTTGGCGGGTATTATGCCGTCACTGAAATTGAACAAAGGGTTTCACATGAATTCCATTGAAGTCCGCGAGCAGCTTATTAAAACCCTCCGCCTCGATCTTGTCGGCCCGCATCAGGGCTTGGGCAATGTCGGTGAAATTCTTCCCGAGGCCCCATCCCGCTTTTATCTGACTGGATTTCTCGTGCCGGTGGGCGAGTTGGGCGCAGCCCGCTCCGAGGAGGAAGCGGACGAGGAAATTCTGGATCGGCTCCCTGAAGGCAGCGCTCGCCGTGATGATACCGATGCACCCGAGCGTCCCAGCGCCAAAAAGAAAATGTTCCCCTCATCCATGGGCCTGAGTTTTATCATCCCCGCCACCACCACGAAACTTGGCGTGACGGTTTCGTGGGGTGATTACGTTCGCAGGGACGCTCCAACTGAAAATCTGCCCGATGTTGAGGGGCATGGCAGGAAAGGGGCGAAATATCATTGGCATCGCCAGAACCGATGCGAGCAGATTGAGTTGCCGGTCGGCGGCGAGGGAACGTCAAAGCACAACCATCCCATCGCCAATTCCGACGGGCTCTTGCTATTTTGCTCCATGCGGGCCGCGCCAACCACCGGTGCATTTGCCGAACACATTCCCGCCGGCGCCCGGGTGGTGTCGGTCTTCCTGGTGAACTGCCGTGAAAAGGGTGCGGACCGGGGGCGCCGCGACGAGCTCTTTGCTTTTCAGTGCCATTTGGAGATTGCAAGCCCGGAGGGGTTCATTCCGCGGCCGAATCTGCGCGGCAGTCGCTCGGATGATCCGGATGAACAGATTGCCGACCTGCAATATCGCGATGCCTACGAATATGCGGCCGGGCTTAACGTATCGGTGGAGGCGACGGTGAAAAACGGCCGCTGCCATCGCATTGCAACGTCGTGGGTTCCTGATGCCGAGGTGGAGCGCATCAGTGCGGCCGAGCTTGAGGGTGTTGAACTTTCAATGGACGCCTTGGCGGCATTGGCCACAGCTGATGATGCGGCGGCGAAACTCATGCCGCTGGTGAGCCAATATCGCGACTGGATAGCGAGGCAGACCGCCGTGCTCGCTCAGCTCGATGAGCGCCGACGAGCTGTGGCTCATGGACTGTTGGGCCGCGCCCGTCGTGCCGCGGATCGCATGGAGAAAGGAATCCGATGTCTTGAAGATGCCAGGTGCCTGGAGGCCTTCCGCATCGCCAACCGAGCCATGGCCTTGCAGGGGCGCCAGCGCCGCGGCGTCTGGTTGCGCATCGACCCGGCCCAGATCAAACCGAAATGGCGGCCGTTCCAGTTGGCCTTTATTCTCATGAACCTCACCGGGATTGCAGATCCCAATGATGTGGATCGTCGGTGCGTGGATTTGCTGTTTTTCCCAACCGGTGGCGGCAAGACGGAAGCTTATCTGGGTTTGGCGGCGTTTACGCTCCTGCTGCGGCGATTGCGTGATCCGAGCGTTGGGTCTGCCGGGCTTGCGGTGCTGATGCGGTACACCCTGCGTCTGCTGACGCTGGACCAACTCTCGCGAGCCGCCACTTTGATCTGCGCTTTGGAACTTGAGCGTGAAAAACAGCCCGATAAGCTGGGCAAATGGCCATTTGAGATCGGCCTTTGGGTCGGACAGGCCGCCACCCCCAACAAGCTCGGCAGAAAAGGTAGCAGCGATGACCGTAGTGCGCGGACAATCGTCGAGAAGTATAAAAACGATACGAGTTGCCCGCCGCCGATTCCGATCAGCGAATGTCCGTGGTGCGGCGAACCGTTTAATAAGCACTCATTTTATTTTTCACCGAACAAGGATTATCCGACAGAACTGCGTATCTGCTGCAGCAACCGGGAGTGCACATTTGCGCAGACCGGCAGGCGGCACCTGCCCATTCAGGCGGTGGACGAATGCATTTATCGCCGTCTGCCCTGCTTCGTCATCTCCACGGTTGATAAATTTGCCACCCTGCCCTGGGACGGTCGATGCGGCGCTCTCTTTGGCCGGGTTGACCGATATGACCAGGATGGATTCTACGGCCCGGTTAAACCGGGGCTTGGTGTGGCCCTGCCCAACGGACGGCTTCATCCACCGGATCTGGTGATCCAAGATGAGTTGCACCTGATTTCGGGTCCGCTGGGGACGATGGTGGGTCTTTATGAATCGGCCATCGATGAACTCGCCAGCATCAGACGGGCGGACGGAGTGATCGCTCCCAAGATCATTGCCTCCACCGCTACGGTTCGGCGGGCGGAACGACAGATACAGGCGCTTTTCGGTCGCACCGAGGTTGACATATTTCCCCCCATCAGCCCGGATCGGCGCGATTCCTTCTTCGCGGAATCCAAATCGTCCACACGAGAAACCGCCCGCGTCTACCTTGGCGTGGCCGCACAGGGGCGTAATCCCAAATTGGTACTGCTGCGCGTTTATCTCGCGCTGATGGCGGCGGCGCAAAAGGCCTGGGAGAAGGCGAGAACCTCATCGGGCGACAATCCCGCCGACCCGTACATGACCATGCTTGGCTATTTCAGCAGCCTGCGAGAACTGGGGGCCGCACGAAGGATTGTGGAGGATGAAGTTCGCAACGGCCTGCTGCGATACGGCAGCCGTCAACGCGTGGGCGAGTCGGCAACGGATTTTGCCAACCGATCCAAGCTGCGTGATCCGGAGGAGCTTACATCTCGCGTCAGCACCAGTGCGGTGGCCACTGCCAAGCGAAAATTGGCCCAGCCGCACGGTGCCGCGGATTACATCGATGTGGCTCTGGCTACAAATATGATCTCCGTCGGCTTGGATATCCCGCGTTTGGGGCTGATGGTGGTGCAGGGCCAGCCCAAGAGCAGTGCCGAATACATCCAGGCGACCAGTCGTATCGGCCGAGGGGATAACAAGCCCGGCCTGGTGGTTACATTACTGAATTTTCATCGACCGCGCGACCGGTCCCACTACGAGCGATTCACGGTCTTCCACGAAAGCTTTTACCGGGCGGTGGAGGCGACCAGTGTCACGCCATTCTCGCCGCGTGCACTGGATCGCGGTTTGGCCGGGACGTTGGTGGCGCTGGCCCGACTGGGAGATGCACGGATGACCTATCCGTCAAGCGCCGGCGAAATCACCGCCGTCGGCCGGGTTGAGGATCTGCGGCGTTTGAGTGAGGCGCTCGCGCGAAGGGCGGAGAACCATTGGCGCGGCGCTGAGGATGCCGAGCGGCGGGAATACCGTAACCGCGTTGCGGCGCGGGTGCATTTATTGCTGGAGGATTGGCTGAAAATTGCGCGTAGTGTCGTCTTAGAGCACCGAGAGAAGCTGGTCTATCAGAAAAACGAGAATGAAACCGGTGAGCCGCTCCTGCGTGATTTTCTCGATCCGGAACTGGAGAACCTTCCGATGGCGCATAGCAATTTTCGTGCTAATCGCTCGCTGCGGGATGTCGAGCCGGTTGTTGACATCTGGTTGAAAAAGGATAATTACGGAGAAGGTTCAAGATGAACAGAACCCGCCAACAATGGCCCGAGGGCCAACTGCGCCAGCGTCAGCTTATCACCACCTTCGGCCCCGGTGCCATGCTGGATATGCCGAATTGTTCGGTCATCATCGCAGGACTGGAATCCTGGAAACACGGCCAAAGTGTTGAAATTCAGGAGCCTCGGCTGGCGGCCAAAATCGCCGAATTGCTCAATGTTCCCAGCCTTAAGCTTTATCCGCCTCCGGCGCATGATGACCTTGATGAGCATAGCAGAGTCGGCATCGGAGCATTTATTTTTCCACAATGGTTCCTAGTTGAGAATGAATCGCCCCTGATCGGCCGTGACACCAACACCGGTGCCCGCCGACTTGTACATCAGAGGGCGTTGGAAAATGGCAAATACAAAAGCGAAGGAGGAAAAAAACTGCGGGCGACGCCGGTCCGTTTTGTCTGTGCCTGCCCGGCCGGTCACATTTCCGATGTCGATTGGGGGTACTTCGTCCATCGGGCCAAGAATGATTGTCGGAGACCGCTCTGGCTTAAAGAATACGGCGCCAGCAATGATCTTTCCGCCACTGAGATCTGTTGTGAATGTGGCGCACGCCGCAGTATGGTTGAAGCAACCACACACGGTGCCTTGGGTAAATGTAATGGCGCCCGCCCCTGGCTCGGATCGCACAAGTGGGAGAAGTGTCCCAATCCAAGCCGCCTTTTAATTCGCAGCGCAAGCAATACTTATCTGCCCCGGACGTTTTCGGTCATTTCGTTGCCGACCGTGAATGAGGGACTCTCTGCCGCCGTCGATAAGGTTTGGAAGGATGTGCTTGAAGAGGTGGTTAGCCGCGAGGACCTTGATCGCGAGATGAAAAAGGCGCGGATTGGTAAGGTGCTGGTTGGCTACACACCTGAGCAGATCATGGAGGAAATTGAACGTAGAAAGGCTGCAGCGGCCGGTACAGGACATTCGACCGTCAAAGAGGATGAATTCAGGATTATTACGAATTGCCCGGAGGGAGACTTCACCGATCCCCCGCATGGCAGATTCATCGCCCGGTCTCTACCACGCCGGCTATGGGATGATCCGCTCATGCAGCCGGTCGAGCGGGTGGTGCTTGTTCATCGCCTCAGGGAAGTTGCCGCCCTGACTGGCTTTACCCGCTTTGAATCGATGGGCATGGATATTGATGGTGAACTGCAGCTCGGCGTCGTTCCGGCGGCGTTGGCCGATGAGATCACGTGGGTCCCGGCCGTTGAAAATCCCGGTGAGGGAATTTTTTTGCAATTCCGCCGCGAAGCGGTGGAGAATTGGCTCGCCAGAGGAGACGTTAAATCACGCGAGGAAGAATTTAAGCGCGGCCTTGACCTGTGGAAGGGTGAACGCGAAATATCGGGGCAAGCGTTTCCCGGCGCCGCCTATATCATGCTCCATTCACTGTCCCATCTTCTCATCACCGAAATATCGCTTGAATGCGGATACTCATCGAGTGCGATCCGGGAACGGATTTACGGCTCCGAGCGAACTGGCTATGGCATCCTCCTGTATACCGGTTCCTCCGACTCAGAGGGGACACTTGGTGGCTTGGTGGAGGCGGGCCGTCGCATGCCCCGACATTTGTGCAACGCTCTTGAAGCCGGAAAGCTCTGCTCCAACGATCCCGTCTGTGCACAGCACAGCCCGGACAACAAAGTCGCCCATCGATATCTTCACGGAGCGGCCTGCCATGGCTGCCTGCTGATTTCCGAAACCTGCTGTGAACAGTTCAATGATTTCCTCGACCGGTCATTGGTGGTTCCGACCGTCGAGGGGTTCGGCGCCGAATTTTTCAACCTTTAGAGCGGTTGCCGCGGTAATCATGGAGTGTTCGGCGGCGCGTGAGAATTGGACGCGCGGAGGGTTCCCACCATGAATCCGATTCGAAACCAGAGTTAAAATACTCGCCGCCTGAATTCGTCGATCCACGAAATTTGACAGTGGGCCAAACGATTCTGCCGGTGGCGGCCCTTCCGGGGCAACCATATAATTCGGGTCGGGGAGCGCCCAAGTCGAGCTACCGCGCTGAGGCTCACCCTCTGAGGTGTTCTCATTTTTTCATTGGAGTGCGAAAATGTGCGAGCAGAAGATACGTGAGCAGTAGAAAGTAGCAGACTCGGAAGACAGTGACTCGATTTTTCGGGATCGCCTCGTGTTGTACCTCGATCTTTTGGGGTTTGGTGACAAGAGCCGGCGGCATCACGACGCCGCGCGGCCCGGCCCGGGATTAACGGTGCTGGCCTATTGCATCAGACCTGAAATACCGGTAAATTGTTCTGCGTAAAAAGACAGTTTCTGTCCGTTTACGCAGAGCGATATTGGAGGCCATCCATGCCGTCCGCATCACTGGAATTCTGGATTGACTCCCTGCAAATGCGCGGGAGGTATTCGTTCATGCGAGCCGACGCTCTTGGCCAAAGCGGGCTATCGGCCGGGGCCGTTGGCAAGGCTCTCCAGCGGGCAGTCAAGAGTGGTCGGCTCGTTCATCCAAAAGAATACTTCTATGTCATCGTCCCGCTGGAATATCGTGCCGCTGGCGCACCGCCGGTTTCCTGGTTCATCCATGACCTTATGTCGGCGATGAAATATCCTTACTATGTCGGCCTGCTGAGTGCCGCCGCGCTTCACGGCGTTTCGCACCAGCAGCCACAGATGTTCCAGGTAATGACGGACCGATCCGTGCGGCCGGTCAAGGCCGGCCCGATGCGGATAGCGTTCTATGCGAGCAAGTATGTCGCCCAGGCGGCAGTGATGGAAATGAAAACGTCCACGGGAATGATATGCGTTTCAACCCCTGAAACGACGGTTGTGGACCTGATGCGGTTCGCCAAAGCCGCTGGACATCTGGATCATGTGGCTGCGGTGATATCCGAACTGGCTCCTTTGCTGAAGCCAAATTGTTTGGTCACGGCATTGGCAGTGACCAATGACATCCCCAACGCCCAGCGTTTAGGGTACATCCTTGATCTGGTAAGGCGGCAGAATCTGGCAGATGCGGTTCATCGTTGGACCCGGCGACGAGTTTCGCGATTCCAGGCACTGAGACCCGACCAGCCGATACAGAACGCCCGCAAGAGTCGGCGGTGGCACCTGTTGATCAACGGCTCGCTGGAGATAGAGACATGATCCCGCAGGCCAATATTACCGCGTGGCGTACCATCGCGCCGTGGCCGGACGACGCACAGGTGGAACAGGATCTCGCGATGTCGCGCGCTGCTGTGGAACTATTCGCCGACCCCGATCTATCCAGACAAATTGCCCTGCGTGGTGGCACCGCCCTCAACAAATTGTTCATCGTGCCAGGCGTTCGCTACTCCGAGGACATCGACCTGGTGCAAACGAAAGCCGGCCCGGCGGGGCCACTAATTGATGCCATCCGGGCCAGAATCGATCCGTGGCTCGGTAAGCCGACTCGCACCCGGAACCGGGGCAGTGTCGCATTGAGGTACCAATTCGAGTCTGAAATCCCGCCAGTACGTCTGCTGCGACTCAAGATAGAGGTCAATACCCGTGAACACTTTACCGTGTTGGGCCTGCAGTCAAGGCAGATGGTGGTTTCAAACCCGTGGTTCATGGCCCAAGCCCAGATCACGACGTACCAGCTCAATGAACTGATGGGCACGAAACTGCGGGCGTTGTATCAGCGGCGTAAGGGACGCGATCTGTTTGATCTTTGGCTTTGTCTGGAGAGGAATCTCATTAATCCAGACCAGGTGATTGCGTGCTTTCTGCGGTATATGGAGCATGAGGGCCATACCGTCTCCCGTGCCGAATTCGAAGAGAACCTGCATGATAAGCAAGCCAACTCAGCTTTTATGAATGACATCGCACCGCTGCTGAGTTCCGCCGTTCGATATGACCCGGTAGAAGCAATACCGCTGGTTCGCTCGATGTTAATTGACCGCCTCCCCGGCACGCGTTGGCGCGGCATTGAGAAGTAATCGGTGCTATGAGGTAGACATCTGGCAAGTCAGATGCCATACGTATTCGTAGTTGTTGTGGGTGTCAAGCTCAATGATGTGCGATGGGCTACTGTCAAATGTTGTGGATGGAGGCAATCGGGCGGCGGATTTTTTAATTGTATTATTGCAGAAGCATCCGGGCAGCTTGGCCCGTAAAAGGAGCCTTCGACGTGACGGCATGGCCCTCTCCAACCCGTCTCAGCCCCGCCCTGCGTCGGATTCTCACACGCAGCCGCCGCAGGCACCCAATTCAAGGTGATTTGCGATGGAAACTTTTGCCCCTGGCTGCACAATAATGCGGTTTTTACCCCGAAGTGCGCAAGTTGGGTTGGGTTACCGTCTAAACAAATACGACCAGACTTATGCAATCATAAAATTCCGTACAGCGATCATTTGGACTTTTGGTTTTCGGGCGGCGGATTTTCCTGTATCTTTTGCAAACGCCGCACATCGCGCTGATCACTCGGAATGCGGAAGACGGATAGCGTCAGAGGTGGAAGCCCCATTCTGGTGGTTATGGATTGCAATAATTCTCTCCAATAGGGCCAGATATTGAATACTCCATTTGTTTTCCCGAAAGCATCGAGCGCTTCCGGTTTGAATATACATTCAGCCGGAAGCGAATAGATGGCCAAAAAAATGGCCGCGATCTTCAATATTGGTTTAGCCGCCGCACTCTCGCCCTGGCGCCCTGTCACCTCAAACGCGGCTTTCACGATGATTGCTTTTCCATCATCTGTGCGAGAGGTAGAGACATCGTTAACTGAGCATTGGACATTCAGGGGCGAGCCATCGTGATGCTGAGGAGCTTCTGCGGTGATGTTAAGCAGCCGCACATCGTTGATTTCAACAACGTCAGAAATCGCAATCCACGGCACCGAGACCCTTGTTATGGCCAGGGCATCTTTTTTTTTCATTTCAAGCTGCCCCTGTTGTACATCCAACCGAATCGCGGCAATTAGTCCGTGGCTTCTGCCAGAAATCCCGTTGAGATGATCCACCGAGAGTATATACCAAGCAATATGGATCGGTCTCATCAACGGTAGACTCATGCTCGCTATTCAGGGGCGTGATGGTGATGTCGGCCCGCAAGCCAAGTGCGAACATAACTTCTGCGAGCTTGGCGAGCGTCATATTTTCGGAGCCGTTGAGCAATTGAGTAATGTACGATCTGGTGGTTGCCATGCGCTCTGCAAGTTCAGATTTTTTTATTCCGCGTTCTTCCATTGCGGCGGCAATTTGCTCGGTTACACGGAAGATCAGGCCTTCGCGCTCATAGAGTCGTCGGCCCTCGGGGGTGCTTTTTACTTGATCAGCAAGATACATGTTATAACTCCAAAAATTCGAGCTAGGCACCGCCCCTTAGCTCATTTATCCTATACATAAGTGTTTCGGCCCGTTCCAGTTCAGGTGGTGGCCAGCGATCCCGTTTTTTGTTAAATCCGTGCGTCAAAATCCAACGGTTGCCGCTCTGGTAGCAGGCGATGCGAATTTGCCCGACCTTGAAACTGAAAATTTTGCCACCTTCGTGTCTGAACTTCTCCTTATTGGAAATCCGGCCGGTATTCGCCAACTGTTTGAAGAGGTGTACGAGTTTAGCCTTATCCTTAATTGCCAATGCCTCCACAAAATCTTTTGCCGGTGAGCTGCCATCTTCCAAGCGTCCGTACTCGACATATCCCCAGTTTCCTCGCTCGGCAACATGGCTGCTGTTACTATCGGTATCGTCCGTGGCCAGCATATAAGTTTAGCCTTAACTGAACAAATTTTCAAGATTAATTTAGAGCTTAACTTTCAAGCAGTCAAATCCTGCCCGGAGTTTTTAACCGCAGAGGCGAATAATAACCGAAATTATGGCGATGCAAAGAGGATTTTATAGATATAACGTAATGGCAATTGCATTCCCATGTTCGATATGCTGCATATTGTATCGGTGATTCTTCGTGGCTACTCGATGTAGTGATATGCTGTTCGAAAACCTGGTTCCGGTCGGGCGAGTGCTGTAACACCGACACAGGCTGAGGCGATTCAAAAAGCAAGGGAACTGAACCCCGGCATATCACCAGATGTTGAGCGCGTGCGAAGCACTGCTATCGGCGGACGGGAAAAATGGCGTAAGGCGTAGGCTTTTGAGGCGGGGTAGACAAATAGTGCAGAGTATCCGCAGCGCAGGGGACAGCGTATGCTACGGAGGCTGGCCGCGACGGCTGTGGTCATGATCCAGACTTTTGTTCCGGCTTTTGCGGTGGCGGCTGCGATTGATGCGTGCGGTTCGTCCGCCGAAGTGGCCCAACAATTTAGGTGCAGCGCTTCTTGGGTGCGATGGCTGATCCCGCATGGGCATTGGATGCTGGTAAGCACGATCGCGACGATGGACGCCCCGGACAAGCGACCCGAGCCATCATACCCGCCGGTGCACGAAACTCCATCCAAGACATTTGACAGTAGGCCCCGTCAATATGCAGGGCAATCGCATACTCAGATCAGGCGGAGATGCTCCGCGGGAGATAGTTTTTGTCCCAGCCGGCGATGAAAGCGTTTATTACGGATGATGGCCTTGATGGATTTATCACGTTTAAGCAGATTCAACGCCAATCGGTTCAGCCGCGAATAGTTCTCCGCCGAATGATCCACCCGCTTACGACTCCGGTCTTCGTTGAAGCGGATGTTCCAGAGGCGATTTTGACGTAACTATTTGTATGAAAATGAGTTAATGTCGATTTTTGGCATTTATGTGTAGCCACTAAAATATTGCGGTATTTCTGCTTTTCACTTGACTTGTATTTTTG
>JAJZNY010000155.1 GCA_021852245.1 Planctomycetota bacterium
AAACCTACCGCAGCGGCATGGCCATCATCACCGCCAGCACCATCCGAACCAGCCCTGCAGCTCTGTCGCCGAAAATCAAAAGCCTCAATTACCTCAACAATATCATGGCCAAATGGGAGGCGATTGATGCCGGCGTTTCCGAAGCGGTCATGCTGAACCAGCACGGGTATGTGTGCGAGTGTACGGCGGACAATATTTTTATCGTGCGGGACGGTGTGGTCTTCACACCACCGGAAGAGAGCGGCATTCTTTTGGGCATTACGCGCGGTACGGTGATTGAACTGGCCGCCCGAAACGAAATTCAGGTTCGGCAGGTGAATCTCACCCGACATGATCTTTATACCGCCGACGAATGCTTCCTTACAGGCACCGGGGCAGAAATCGTGCCGGTGACCAGCATTGACCGTCGTGCGGTCGGTGACGGTTACGTCGGATCCGTCACCCGCCTGCTCACCGACGCTTTTCGACAGGAAGTGCGGACTCCGGCCCCAAGTCCGATTGCCGCTGGCGTCTGACCGGCAAACCTTACCCCAGTATCGGGCGCAAAAAGGCGAAGCTCTTTTCAGCCGCCTCGTGCGGTCGGGCGGTGTGGGTGTATAGTTCAACCGTGACAAACCGATCATATTTTGTACGCCGCATGGCCCGGGCGATGGCATGGAAATCAACCGTCCCGGTGCCGGGAATCAAGTGATAATGTTTGCGGCCCGGCAGGTCTTCGACGTGGCAATTCCATATCCGCCCGCGCAGCATCTGCATCACCTGCGACGGCTTTTCGCCCAGCACGATACTGTGCCCCAAGTCCAGATTTGCGCCCAACCGGTTGCTGCCGAGTTTCGCGATAAGAGATCGCAATTCGTGTGCCCATTCCACCAGCAGCAGCGGTTCACATTCGATCCCGACATCAATGCCCAACTGCTCAGCTTTTGCCAAAATCGGCTTGAGCGATTCAGCAAGTTGACGCAGGGCCTTTTCCGGCGGCATCTCCGGCAGAGCTTTACCGCTGGTGATGCTGATATTTTTCGCCCCGATCCGTCGGGCAAATTCCAGCGTATGGAGAATCATCCGGATACGGTCCCGGCGCAGTGCGGCCTGCGGAGATACCAGCGACGGTTCAAAGAATGGTTCAGGCGGGGGATTTTTCCAATATCCGAAAGTGCAATTGGCGTTCACATTCGAAACACTTAATCCTGCTTTTTCCAGTTCACAGCTGATCGCAATGGCTTCGCGCCCCGGAGTTTTGGGATACCAATGTGGTTTGTCGGCCAGAATCTCAATGCCGTCGTAGCCAATCGCCCCGACAGCGCGGATTGCCTCCAGGAGAGAGAATCGGGTGAAGCCGTTGCTTGCATAGGCGAGTTTCGGGCGGTTGTTCATAGGGATGCAATATATCCGGTGCATCGCCGGGCCGCATGCCGCCGCCGGACACTTTGTGAGTTCTTAACTTGCCGCTAAAATTTTGCCATTCGATGGAAAGGATGTTTCATGGATCGTCTATTTGAGTTACCCCTGACCCGTTGGGATGAGGCCTTGGATTCTTCACGCCAGGAGCTTGCGACCGACGCAATGGAATCGGGCAAGGTGGTGTTTCTGCCGCAGCTTACGTTCCAATTTCATGATGAGGAGAAGAAGTTCCTTACCCCATCTTGGAGTAACGGGGCGGCAAAAAATATCAGTTACGACTCAAATACCGGCAAAATTCAGGGTATGGAAGGTGAATCGGCGGATAAGGCCGCACTGGCCGCCATGCTGCAGCGCTATGCCGATTCCACCACATCATTGTTGCAGAATCTCTTTCCGCGCTACAAACCGGCTCTGATACGGGGCCGCACCAGCTATCGCCCCGTGGAGATCAAGGGACGGCCCGCAAAAATCACCAAGGACGACACCCGCCTTCATCCCGACCAGTTCCCCGCCCGCCCGGTGCAGGGAAATCGTATCATCCGCGTTTTCTGCAATGTCAATCCGCACGGCAAGGGACGGGATTGGCGTATCGGCGAACCGTTTGCGGGGTTTGCCCAGAAATTTTTCCCCCGGCTCAAGCCGCCATTTCCGGGATCATTGGCGTTACAATATCTTTTCCGCGTTACCCGCACAAAACGCACGATGTACGACCATTACATGCTGCAGCTTCACGATCAGGGGAAGATGGACGACCATTATCAAAAAACCGCCCCGCAGAGTGCCTTCAGTTTCCCGGCGCAGTGCACATGGCTCTGCTTCACCGATGAGGTGCTCCACGCCGTCGATGCCGGGCAGTATCTGTTGGAGCAGACCTACCGCCTGCCGGTGGGGGCGATGCGCGACCCGGAAAAATCGCCGCTACGCGTATTGGAACGCATGGCGGGCCGGGCACTGGTGTAACTTAAGTAAACGGGCTGATCTGCCCCGGGTTTCATTGGTTCGCCTCGGCGGGCGTCCTTTTCAAATCCATATCATTCAAATACGGAACCATCCCGTAGTTCCATTCTGTCCGCCTTGCCGTTCACGGCGGGGATATTTGACACTCCCCATAGGGTCAACTATAGATAATCATCGATAGAACTCGCTGAAGCGATGCAGGCCCAGAATAGAAGGAGCACTCATCATGATGCCGACGCGTGAATTGGGTAAATCCGGTTTGAGAGTGACACCCATGATCTTTGGTGCATGGGCCGTCGGCGGATGGATGTGGGGAGGTGCCGATGATCACCAATCGATCGATGCGATTCGAGCGTCAATCGATGCGGGCGTTACCACCATCGACACCGCCGCCATCTATGGAATGGGCCACAGCGAAACGCTCGTAGGCAGGGCCATCGCCGGCTACCCGCGCGATAAAGTGATCATTGCCACCAAATGCGGTATGCGCTGGGATGACCCGGAGGGTGCGGGCGTTGACCCGTGGAATCAGAAGACACCGGACGGCCGGGACGTGGTGATCCGCAAAAATTCGCGCCCCGCAAGCATTGCGTGGGAAGTCGAGCAGAGCCTCAAGCGACTCAATACCGACTACATCGATCTTTACCAGATTCATTGGCCCGACACCTCGACTCCATTTGAAGACTCGATGTCCGCCATGGAAAAACTCCGCAAGGCCGGCAAGGTGCGGGCCATCGGCGTAAGCAACTACAGCGTTGACCAGATGAAGCAGGCGATGAAAGCCGGGCTGCTCTCCAGCTTGCAGCCGCCGTACAGCGTCGTGCGCCGGGGCATTGAGCAGGAAATACTCCCGTTCTGTCAACAAAACCAGATCGGCGTCATTGTTTATTCTCCGCTGGAACGAGGGCTGCTGACCGGCAAGGTTACCCCGGATCGGAAATTCCCCCCGGGCGATCATCGCAATGAACACAAGCTCTTCACGGTTGAAAACCGGCAGAAAATTATCGCCGCACTCGAATCGATCCGGCCGATCGCTGATCGATACAAGGCCAATTTTGCCCAGATCATCATCAATTACACCATGCAGGTTCCGGGGATCACCGCCGCCCTGGTTGGTGCGCGAAATGTCGAGCAGGCCCGTTCCAACGCCTACGCCATGACCTTCACCCTCACACCTGACGAATGCAAGGCCATCCGCCGGGCGTTTGATCCTCTGGTGGTCTGATGCCGGGCACCTTCTCAGGCTTGCCTAACCCGCGGCGCGCTGTTATCACATCATCCGGCGGAGGCGATATCCGGCCGCGAGGGTCGGCGTTTCCGGTCGTCTGGTATCAATGAAGGAGTTCCCAGTGCGGCATCAAAGTGTTCTACGGTCAGTACGCTCGATGGCGGTGCTTCCCACGGCTCTGGTGGCGGCGGTCCTCTTGGGTGGCTGTGCACAATCCACTTCCAATATGGCGGCGCCGAGTCTTTACAGCCAGCTTGGCGGGCAGCAGGGAATTACCACAGTCGTCCATGCATTCCTGATCAACGTCAGCAAAGATCCACGTATCAACGGCCGATTTGCCCATGCCAATATCGCAAAACTGCAGACGGCGCTCGTTAACCAGATCGGGCAGCTTTCCGGCGGACCGCAGGTCTACACCGGCCCGGACATGTATCAGGCCCACAAAGGAATGCACATTACCGACGCCCAGTGGAATGCCTTCATGGAAGATTTTTCCGATACGCTGAAAGAAGAACATGTCACACCGGTCGCGCAGCAGGAACTCATCGACCTGCTGGCTCCCATGAAATCCGACATCGTCGGTCATTGATCGCCGATGTCGTCAAGCGCCGATTTCGGTCCGGTGCATTCCCCAGCTGATTGGGTGAATGCACCGACCAACGCGCTGATCACGCTCGACGGCGAAACGGCATCTGTAGCGCCATGCAAAAATCCGGCGGAACCGGAGGCTGGCCATACGCCCACACTGGCTGGAAGTTCATCATCGCATAAAATAGCACGCAATGCGATTATTGACCGCTGGATTTCGGCCTCTCCTCAACCCCATGATCGGGGGAATCTATTTCGGGCCGCCCAGTTGGCATCTGCCCGATATTCCGCCCGTTACGATGGATCAACACCGTGACGCACCCCCGCACCCCGCCGACCGCAGGCAACTTTGCGAGTATCTGGCGGCCGCCGATCTGGGCCAGACGCATCCGCAGTTTCCGTCGCTGGCGACTCAGACGGCGTCGATAAGCGGGCGGAAAATTAAAAAAATCATTATCAGCGCCCTGTCCATCATTCCTGAATCGCGTATCGGCGCAATCTGTGCAAAAATAAACCCGGCGGAAATCCTGGCCGGCATGGATCTGATCACCAGGATATTTTCGTCCCCCACGACGGTGCTGGCCTATGAGCGCATCGATTATCGCGAGCTGCGCCCGCTGCTGAAGCTGGCACGATCGCGCTGTCGGCTTTTGCCGCTGGTGTCCCGATATCCGGCCGCTCATCCTGCGATTCTTGCCCGAATCGTCGCCGGCTGCCGCAGCGCGGATCCGCTTGAAGAGGGAATACTCACCGTTGATCTGCTCACATGCCTGCTGCTGGGCCGATCGCTGCTCCAAGGGGCACTCTGTTCACATCGCCCGGTGCAGATATTCCTCTCCGGCGTTTCTCCCCGCGTCGTCTGGGCGAAAATCGGTTCGCCGGTTCGGGATGTGTTTTTACAAGCGGGAATCGATCCCGGGGCCATGCAGTGCATTGCTAATGGTTTGCTGACGGGGCGGGAAATCGATCCGGCAACGGCCAAGGTGGATTCTGCACTCGAGACTTTGGCACTGCGCCTTCGTCCTGAGCCGGAAACGCCGGTGGACTGCATCCGCTGCGGGTGGTGCGTACAGACCTGTCCGGTTGCCATCAATCCCGCCGCTCTTTACGCCGCCCAGTGTCTGCATGATGGAGTTGCCCAGGCAAACCCGCGCGACGCCATGGCCTGCATCGATTGCGGTTTGTGCACCTACATCTGCCCGTCGCGGCTTCCTCTGGCCGCCTGCATGGAAGATATGCGCAATCGCGTCGAATTTAATCTCGTGTCGGTCGTGGGGGACTCTTCGGTATGACCGCTTCCGATGCTGCAGTTGTTGCCTCGCCCGGTGCACGACGCCGCGCTCCATTCCTGCTCTGGCCTGTCGCCCGCCGTGAATTTTATCAGGCGATCATGATTGCCCTGATACTCCCACTTGCCTGGGGCGTGAGCATTTTTGGAGTCCACGCCCTGCTGATTATTGTGATGGCGGTGGCAGCGGCGGCGGCGACGCAGGGTGCTCTGAGGCGTTTCACCAGCCGCGGAAAGCTGATGACCTTCAACCACACCATCACCTCGGCGATGCTTTTATCCGCTTTGGCGCCGGAAACATGTCCGATATGGCTCGCCGGCATCGCCGGGATAGCGGTGGCAGTGCTGATCTGGCTCGCCGGGCTGCCGGGGCGACAACGCGTCCACGTCGGACTTCTGGTGGCCATATTTTTGAGTCTGGCCGTGGGCCGGATTTCTCAGGGGCCGATTCTGGTTCAAGATGCGCTGGTGGTGGGAAATCTCGGGCTGACGACTCCGCTTCAACATTATCGCTGGCCCCGACGAGCCGCAGTGCGCGGTCGCGATGCGGTCACCGTTCCTGCGCCCGATCATGTGCTGGCTAAAACGCTCCGCGTTGTCAGCGATCGGCCCCAAGGCGCCAAAGCCCGTTCCATGTTGAACATCGCCTTCGGCACTCTCTTACCGCCGCCGACCGAACTTTTTCTTGGGGCAATGCCGGGCCGAATCGGAGTGGTAGGGGTTTTGGGGATCATCTTGGCGGGCCTGATTCTGGCATATCGCAACATTTTGAATCCCGCCGCCTGGGGGATGTTCATCCTGTTCGTTCTCGTGGGCCTGATTTTTGCTCCGCTCTCAGCGCATTCCATGCACCATCAATTCTGGCAAAGCCTTGGCGGAATCTGGTATCTGCCCCCGGAGCGGGCGATCGATCTCCTGTTTGTTGAAATATGCAGCGGAGATTTCCTTTTCGCCTCGGTCTTTCTGCTTGCCCTGCCCGGCACGCTTCCTCTCTCGCCCCGGTCGCGATGGGTCTTTCTTCTGGCGGCCGGTTTTCTCGCGGCCCTGTTTTCGCGAATTGCACTGCCGCTGCCGCCGGCGTCCACCGCCATCTTGATGCTTCAGCCTCTGGCCCCCTGGTTTGATTCGATCCTGCCACGCCGGAGCTGGATTAAATTTTAATGACTGCCCGAACCCGAAGTGGGGTTATCCGTCGGGGGCTTTTCAAACGGCTTGGGTGCGGGATAGGCCAGTTTTTTTTCCGTGCCAGAAAGCAGCCGGGAGATATTGCTCCGATGCTTGATGATGATCAGAAGTGAAAAGAGCACCGCCGCCGCTGGCAGCGGCCAGAAAACTCTCCACTCCTGCCGCGGCAGCCACAGCCACGAATGCGGAGCCAGACGACCGGCAAATAGAACGGCAGGCGGAAACACCACGGCGGCAATAATCGAACTGAGCGAAATGATGCGCGAAAGAAAGAAGACCAGCAGAAACACCGCCACCGCCACAAGACCTGCAAAAGTAAAGACCGGCCAGATGCCCAGCACCGCGCCGAATGTTGTCGCCACCCCCTTGCCTCCCTTGAATTTCAGATAAATCGGATACAGGTGGCCTGCGATGGCGGAAGCCGCGATGATCAGCGGCGGCCAGTTCCCCGCACCCTCATGACGACCGATGATGGCGGTGAGCAGTACCGGCACAAACCCCTTGAGAAAATCGAGACCGAAAGTAAGCCAGAAATACCGCATCCCCAGCAACCGACCCACATTGGTCGCACCGATATTACCACTGCCGTGGGCGCGGATATCAATACCTTTAGCCCGTCCCACCAGAAGCCCGAAGGGGATCGACCCCAGCAGATACGCCGCCACCACGCCCAGTATAAGACCAACGTAGGAGATGTTCACTTTTTCATCCTGCCGAAAACAAACATGCCACAAAAATATATTACCGTCGCTCCACCGCGTGGCGCGAACGTGGCGTCGCTGTTTCGCGGTAAATCTGCTCCAGTCGATCCATGTACCCTTGCGGTCGCAGAGGAGCAAAATGCGTCTCCGCCGCCTTTACCATGTTCAGCCGCCGCGCCCAGTTCGGCCGGATCGAATCCAGCGCCGTCGTCATTTCGTGCACGCATCGGGGCGAATCGACAATCATGCCCATGCCCAGTTCCTCCACCAGATTCGCCGCTCCCAGAAACCGGGTGCTGATGACTTCCAGGCCGTGGGCCATCGCCTCCAGTGCCACAAGTCCGAAACTGTCGTAGAACGTGGGGAATAATAACGCATCCACACCCGCATAAACACGCGACATTTCCCGTGTCGGCCCGATGAATTTCACTCTTGGGCTGATCCGCAGCTCCTCGGCAAGCTCCAGATACCGTCGCACTTTGCCCATTCCCACCACCACCAGATGCCAGTCGTCACTCGCCGCAACTGCGCGAATCGCCCACGATAATCCTTTGCGCCGGAAATCGTGTCCGGCAAAGAGCGCCACTCTCGCCGAGTCCGCCAGATGATACATGCCCCGAAACCACTGCCGGTCGCGCAGCATCTCTTCGCCTGACGGTACGCGATACATAAGCGGATTTTCCATTCGCACGAGCCGCTCCGCCGGCACCTGATAAAATTTCATGAAGTCGCGCATCACCAGATCGCTGATGCAGATAATCTTATCCGCCCCGCCGCGTTTTACAGGCTCGCAGGCCACCCTTTCCAGCGACAGCAGCGCACGCTGTTTGCCCGAGATTCCCAATGTGAGACGCTTGAAATTTGCCCCCGCCGAATGATCCCGCGAACTTATCGCCTGATCCTGCATCCGCATGTAGACGCCCGGTTGCGGGTGATAAACATCTCCGGGAAAAGCGACGGAGATGGAATGAACCAGATCCGGCCGATGTTGACGGCACCATTGCGATACCCGCCGTCCGAACTGCCGAAATCCAAAACCGGTGCTGAGTTTCGCGGCTCGAAGAGCATGAATCGTCACGCCCGGAACCGATTCCGTGCGGATTCCTCCGGCGGTTGCCGATTTGACCGCGTCGTGGGATGCACCCCGGTGCGCCGCCTGATAACGGTCGCGGTGGCGGCGGCTGTCGTGGCAGACTACATGCACGTCGTGGCCGCGGGTAACAAGTTGCCCGGCCAGCCAAACCGCGAAATGCTCGGCTCCGCCGCGTGCCGCATCGAAATGCTCAATGACCAGTGCGATCTTCATACTCTGCGTGCCTCAATCGCCCGTTCAATCGCCCTCTGCACCATCTCCACCGTAATCCCACGCATGCAGCGATGGTCAATCGGGCAGACTTTTAACTGACACGGCCCGCATTCGACGGGAACACTGACAAGCTGCTCGCATGGGTCATAGGTCTGGGCCCAGCGCGGATCGGTCGGGCCGAAAAGCGTTACCAACGGACGCTGAAAAGCTGCCGCAAAGTGGCGGGGACCCGTGTCATTACATACCACGAGGCCCGCACCTGCTGCCAAGGCCTTAACCGTCCCCAGCGCTGTCGGCTTTTCCAGCGCCGCCAGATTGATGATTCGCCCGGGCACCTCCGTTTTCGCCTGCCGGGTGATTTCCTCCAGTGCCGGGAGTTCACTCGGCGCTCCGGCCAGCAGCACCCACCAGCTGCATCCAGCGCCGCCTGCCGCGAGCCAGCGGGCTAATACTGCGAATCTTTCAACAGGCCAGCATTTGGACGCACCGAAATTCGCCCCCGGGAAAATCATCGCGTAGGGGCCGTCAATATGCTGGGAGCGTATCAATTCTGCGGCCGCCGCACGTTCGGTGTCGCTGTAAAATAACTCCATCTGCCGATTCGGTGTCACTGCTGGAGAGCGTTCTTCGGCTGCAGCCGAATTCGCCGGTCGATCTCTCTTAAACTGCAAGGGCAAAATATCCAGCAATTTCAAATAATATTCGATGGTTGAAACCGGCTGATAATTATGCCACTGTCGCAGTTTGCGGCTCATCCGACCGGGTGCCGCCGGTATCGGGCCAGTCGCCGCCGCCGGGCCAGCTTGAGCTACTCGCCGCCGGTATTTCGCCCGTTGTATCTGCAGTGCGATTTCATCATCCTTCCGCAGGGCCGCCTGCATATGGTGGGAGAGAAGCAGTCGGCGACCATCGCGCTCGTAACCCACCCGCACAGGGATTCCTGCCCGCCAGGCAATCAGTGCCGACCGCCAGTTGTTCGGCAGAATAATCGCTGCATCAAAATGCTCCTTCGCCAGCATCCGCGCTGTAGCCCCAATATCAATCTTGCTCCCATGATATTGATAACGCACAATCCGGTGCACATACGGCATCCCCGTCACCACCGGCTCCACCAGCGGTCGGGTCAGGGCGGCAATCTGCGGCCGACCAGGCAGGTTCGCCAGCGAACGCAGCAGCGGAGTGGCCATCACCCCGTCGCCGAGCCAATTGGGCATGATCACCAGCAGTCGTATGGCGTCCGAAGACGAAACATCATTCACTGCTACATTGTGCGTCAGCGGGCGATATTTTTCCAATTCCGTGATGGGTCGCAATCTTCGACGGAGATGGTAGGCATGTCACGGGGTCGGTACTTTCCCGGGATCAACACGACCGGCGCTCATGTGACCGAGAGCCATTTTTGCCATACAATTGAAGGGAAAATTTGTCGGAGGTTACGTCAAATGTCATCCAATGCGGATATGGGTTCTCAGTTACGCCTTAAATTTGATGCAAACGGGTTAATCACGGCCATCGCAGTCGATGCCGATAACGGTGAAGTTTTGATGGTGGCCTTCATGAATGAAGCGGCTTTGCAGAAAACGATGCAGACCGGAAAGGCCACCTATTGGAGTCGATCCAGGCAGAAATTCTGGGTAAAAGGGGAGGAGAGCGGCCACGTGCAGCAGGTGCAGCAGATCCTCATCGATTGCGATCAGGATGCGGTCCTGCTCAAAGTCAAACAGCATGGAGCAGCATGCCATAATGGGTTCCGCAGCTGCTTTTTCCGGGCGATTGAACCCGATGGAACACTCAGGCAGGTGCAGGAACAGATCGTCAACCCGGCGGCGGTCTATGCGCCCAAATAATTTCCGGTGGAAATGGCGCCTTGCCTCCGGCGCAGCGCCCTGCCTAATATCCATCGTGCGGACGCTTTTCCATATGGATGAAAGATATTCGCATGGCTGCACCGGCTTTTTTTGACGGGATATCATGACTTTACTGACGGCGGAACAGATGACCAAACGACAACCGGCAATGGCGGATGTGCAGTCCGCCGCGGACCAGCGAAATGTGGCGATCGACAAAGTGGGTGTCAAAAGTGTGCGCTATCCCATCACCCTGCGCCAGCCCAACGGCGAAGAGCAGAATACGGTCGCGCTGATCAATCTCTACGTTTCTCTGCCGAAGCATAAAAAGGGAACGCACATGTCGCGTTTCCTGGAAATATTAAATCAGTATCATCGAAGCATCACGCCGGCGCAGATTATTCCCATCCTGCACGACATGAAAAAGCGTCTCCTGGCCGACGATGCCCACATTGAAATGCAGTTTCCCTATTTCATTGAAAAATCAGCGCCCGTCACCGGAGCCCGGGGCCTGATGGATTACGTCTGTACCTTTGAAGGCACAAGCAACGGAACCGATGATTTCATTCTCGGCGTCAAGGCCCCCGCAACCTCCCTGTGCCCGTGCAGCAAGGAAATCTCACGCTATGGGGCACATAATCAGCGGTGCGAAATCACCGCCCGGGTGCGATTTGACGGCGAATTGTGGATCGAGGAACTGGTCGGCATGATGGAAGCGGCCGCCAGTGCACCGGTCTACGCGGTGCTCAAACGTCCGGACGAAAAATTCGTCACCGAGCAGGCTTTCGATAATCCGAAGTTTGTTGAGGATATCATCCGCGATCTGGCTCTCCGTATGGAATCGGAATCACGGATCACGTGGTACGAAATTCAAAGCGAAAATTTTGAATCGATCCACAACCATAACGCCTACGCTCTGATTTCTCGGACGAAAACCGCCCACTGAGGATCGCAGAGTCCAGCCAACTTTGCCGCCGGGACAGCGCATCAGGAGAGTTCAACGAACCACCGACACATTGAATGTGCCGGCCAACTTCCGTTGACCCGTACGACGAACACCCCCCCGATGCGATCATGGCAAATATCCGGGCAAATTTCAGCCAGTGGATATCCTCCGCTGGTGTTCATTTCGATGATAACATTATGAACCACAAACATTAGGAGCAGCCGGTTGACCGATCACCGACCCGGCGGGTAGTATCAGCCCGTGCACTGCCTAAGGCTTTGGAGAATCCATCATGTCGAATCGAAAGGCTTTCCCGATACCGCAGTCTGCTTGGGCGGGCGTGATGCTCCTTGCGGCGGGGGTGATTTTCATGCAGCCGACGACTGCATCGGCGTCGCAATTCAACCACTTCGTGGTCTTTGGTGACAGCCTGACAGATGTCGGCAATCTGGCCCACGCCGACGGTGGACTGCTGCCCGGAGCCTTGACCAACTACACAACCGGAATGTTTACCGACGGCCCGACAACCTCTCCATCGACGAACATCATCGGCAACTATGCGTATCAGCTCAATAACGCACTCGGTTTTTCAACGCTCGCCCCCAGCTCCATCGGCGGCACCGATTACTCCTACGGAGGCGCGATAACAGGCGGATCGCAGACCCTTGACGGCGTTAATATTCCGGGCATGCAGGCGCAGGTGAATTCATTTATCAATTCCAATCCCACCAATCCGGCCAATAATCTGTATCTGCTCTGGGGCGGCGCCAA
>JAJZNY010000265.1 GCA_021852245.1 Planctomycetota bacterium
GCAGCGGCGCGAGGCGTTGAATCGCCAGCGTCGCGGTCAGCATGACCGCCTGTTCAACAGCTCCGCCGGGTGTCATCCAAGGCAGCAAGGTCAGCAGATCCAGTTTGCGGTGCAGCATCAGCCGCATCGCGTGTTTGAGCGATTCGGGATGATGCTCCATGTCGGAATCAGTAAATAAAACATACGGAGTGGTCATCCATTCATCGGCCTGATGCACCGCCCACACTTTTCCGGTCCAACCGCTCGGTGGGGGAGTCTGGTTGTGTATGACCACGAGATGCCTGAATCGGTTCTCCAGATCACGACATATATCAGCGGTGGAATCTGACGACTGATCATCCACAAACACCACGCGGTAATTTGGATAAATCATCCGACACAGCGACCCGAGCGTCTTGGCCAGCACGTGCCCTTCATTGCGCCCCGGGGCCACGATCGTTACGGCGGGCCAAACCTCCGGATCGCCCGGCCATGCTTCCGTAATCGGCTCTCCCTCGACGGCCAGATTCAAATCATCCGGCTGGTGGTTGAGATTGTAAGTGAATCGACCGTTATGTCGTGTGGCACGGCTGAAGATCACCATCGCCCAAAGCACCAGCGCGATTGCCGCCAGTATACAGGTCAGCCACATCAATATGGCCATGGTCAAAACTTCTCCTCGGCAGCCTCTGCGGCTGATTGATGTTACGGCGTAAAACCGAAACAGGATGACGGTTTCCGCCTGGCAGAGTGCCGATATCTCATATCCGGTGCAGGGCCCGCAAATCTTCCTCATCGGCACGGCCGGCGATAAAACGCTGTACCCGCGGGTCGCTGTGGGCACGCAATTCATCGGCGGTGCCGTCGGCAATAATGCCGCCACCCATCAGCATGACCAGCCGATCTCCCACCTTAAAAGCACTGGTCATGTCGTGAGTAACCACGATCGCTGATACCTTCAGTTCCTCGTGAAGTTTGAGGATTAATTCATTGATGACATCCGACCGGATCGGGTCCAACCCGGTTGTCGGTTCGTCGTAGAGGACCAGCTCCGGGTTCAGCGCGATGGCGCGGGCCAAGGCAACTCGTTTTCGCTGGCCGCCGGAAAGTTCGCCGGGCATCTTATTTTCGGTGTTTTCCATCCCCACCATCGCCAGCCGCTCCGCCACACGGTCGCGAATTTCAGATTTTGAAAGCCCGGAATGCTCCCGCATTGGAAACGCCACATTTTCGCCGACCGTCATCGAGTCAAACAGGGCGCTGAGCTGAAAAAGAAATCCAATTTTTCTCCGAATCGGCTCCATCCCCCGGTCTTTAAGATGATCAATCCGCGCGTCGCGGTAATAAACGCTGCCGGAATCCGGCGACAGGAGACCGACAATGTGCTTGAGCAACACCGATTTTCCCGTGCCGGAGGGCCCCAGCACCACCGTGGTCTTCCCTTCCGCGAACGCCACCGAAACGCCATTGAGTACCACAAGCGAACCGAAACGCTTGTGTACATTTTCAAATCGAATCAGCGGTGAGGGTGTCGGTGGTGAATTTTGCATCGAGTGCTCAGGCATATGCTTATAATACGCTAGGTTGATTCGGATACAGGGCGTTGTAAAGATTGTTGAGTCCCAGAGCGAGGATGAAATTGCTCAGCAGAATCAGACAAAAGCCGGTGACAAACGCCTCCGTGCACGCCCGCCCGACTCCCTGAGCGCCGTTGCCGCAGCGGAAACCCTTGTAGCAGGCCACGGTTGATATCACAATCCCGAAGAAAAATGCCTTGATCAAACCCACATTGACGGTGAATAGATCCGTCGACTGGGCGGCATAATGCCAGAATGGATAATTCCGCACGCCTTCCACTCTCACCGCCACCAGCCAACCGCCGAGAATACCGATTGCATCGCTGTAGAGTGTAAGAATCGGCGTCATGATCACACACGCCAGTACCCGCGGCACAACGAGCGTCCGGATCGGATCCGCTCCCATCACACGCAATGCGTCGATCTGCTCCGTCACACGCATCGTCCCGAGCTCTGCCGTCATGGCGCCGCCCAATCGTCCCGCAAGCATCACGGCCGTGAGAATCGGCCCCACCTGTTTCACCACACTGATGACAATGATCGATCCAACGCGGCTGGCCAGACCGATTTCCTGAAATTGCGGCAGCGTCTCAACTGCCAGCACGGCGCCAATAAATCCGCCGCCGATCATCACCACCGGGATCGATTTGGTGCCCATCTCATACATCTGGGCAAATGTTTCGCTGATCGCCCGTCGCCCGGGCCAGCGAAATATCCAGTAAAGGGTGCTGAGAAAAAACACACCCATATCGCCCAATGCCAGATTGGTGTTAATCGCCCACTCGCCCAGCCGGGCGATATAACCGGCCGGTCGACGCAACGTCGTGGTAGGGGTTTCAATACTCGCCATATCATTCCCGCAAATACCCAAAACTCTGCCGACGTATTGTATACCTTCCGTCGCAGAGTTGCAGGCTGGAGGTCGCAATATCCGGGCGGGGGGCGTGGCAATCTTTCCGGACGGGGCCGATGGCTCCGTCACCAGAGCCGTAGAAATTTGAACAGTCGAGAGGTAGATACGCGGGAACCGTGTCGAGCAAGGTGGAACTGCGGTGTTCACCACCGGGGTATTACCGCGTGTCACCCGAATAACGCCTAACGTAGTTAGCCGCCGTCTCGCGGTCGGGGGGTGCACGTTGGGACCGACCCGCAATCACGTGCTCTTCTGCGGCTCATCGTCCACGGCTTCAATAAGAAAATCTTTCACTTTCTTATTCAGCGTGTTCCGATTGATTCCCAAAAAGTCGGCCGCTTTTACCTTCACCTGCTCGCATCGCCCCAGCGCCTCTTCGATGAGCCGCTTTTCCACCTGTTCAATGACCAACTCATAAATTTGCCCGTCGCGATGGGCATATTCATTAACGGCCTGTGTAGCCATGCGCCGAATCAGAGCATCAAGCGTTTCACTGGACTGATTCGATTTTCCCTGTTGGGCAAAAGCCCGGATCGCCGTCGGCAGGAGATCCTCCGTCAAAGTGTCGTTGCGCGCCAGCACGACCGCCCGCTCGATGGCGTTTTCCAGTTCCCGCACGTTACCCGGCCAGGGATAGCGCACCAGCAGATTTAATATGTCGCGGCTGATCTTGTTGAGATTCTTGCCATTTTCGGCATTGAACCGATCCCGGAAAAAGTCAATCAATCGGGGAATATCCTCCCGCCGGCTGCGCAGCGCCGGCAGATTGATCGTCACCACGTTGAGACGATAAAACAGGTCTTCACGGAATTTTCCCTTGGCCACTTCCTCCTGCAGGTTCAGATTGGTCGCAGCGATAATCCGCACATCCACACGGATGGTCTTGGTATCTCCAACCCGCTCAAATTCCCGCTCTTGGAGCACGCGCAGGAGTTTCACCTGCAGGCTGGTGTCGATCGTCCCGATCTCATCGAGAAAAAGCGTACCCGTATCCGCCGCTTCAAATCGTCCCATTCGGTCGCGAATCGCCCCGGTAAAACTTCCTTTAACATGTCCGAAAAGTTCGGATTCCAGCAGCGTGCCGGTCAAAGCGCCGCAGTTCACCCGGATAAACGGCTTCTCAGCCCGATTGGAATTGAAATGAATCGCCTTGGCGATCAATTCCTTTCCCGTGCCCGTTTCACCAAGCAGCAAGACCGTCGCCCGGCTGGTGGCGACTTGCGCAATGGTATCGAACACCTCGAGCATCGCTGGCGAGTTGCCGATGATGTTATCAAATTTATATTTGCTCTGCAGCGTGTCACGCAGTTGCCGCCGCTCTTCAATCCACTGCTCCCGCTCACTGGCCATGATCCGATTGATCTTGATCGCCTGCGCCAGAAATGCGCTGATGATCTCCAGCATCCGCCGATCGCCCTCCAGCGTCGGGGCGTCAACAAATTTTTTATCCACGCTCAATGCGCCCGCCACACGATTGTCAATCTGGATCGGTACGCAGATGAAACTGATCACCTGTCCCGCCAGCGCCGCCCGGGCACCCGTGCGATTCAGAAAATTGATGTCCTTGCTGATGTTCTCCACCACGCGTGTCTTACCGCTGGCCACCACCTGTCCCGTAATTCCTTCGCCCACATCGTAGCGGCCCCGCTGAATCTCCTCCGGCGTTAAACCCAGGGCCGCCTCGATGCGCAGCTTGCCGGTAGCTTCATCAAAGAGCACCATCGATCCGCGCTCCATTCCCAACCGACTGGCCAGAACACGCATGGTCTGATCAAATGCTGCATGCAGGTTCAGGCCCATGGACAGGACCCGGCTGATTTCTTCCAGTGTTGCCAATTCCAGTTCCGCCCGGTCTAACATTCACACCCCCGAAAATCCGCACCCCTGAAAGCACCTCGTTACCGCCGCCTCGCAATTCTCATCGCTCGGCAATGGCAACCCGTTTCATCGCACGGCACGTGCTGCCCAATGCATCATCATAACACCGCCATGCCATGCCTAAGCATTGAGCAAAAACCATGCGCAGCCACCAATATTCTATTTTTATCCGCATGACTTGATAGGCCGACAAGCTATATTTTGTCTCGATAAAGTCTATCTAACGCGTTGAATATAATAATGTTACGTGCGAATCATGTCGGAACTCTCGCCAACGACTCAACCTTCCCTACCGGCTGGCAGGCCAATGACCCTGATCGCCCGTTATTCCATCAATCGCTGGAATGGTGCTTAAATGTTATGCAATCTGCTGGCGCAGTGTGGACATCCATCGACGTGCCGGGGGCAATGAATCAGGCAACCGGCCACCAGCAGCCGATCTTAATTTCCCCTCGCTTTGCGCGGTGTTAATCGCTTCCGCACGCCGCGAATATCGTGTCTCATGATCCAGCGCAGCAGATAACGTAAAACGACGGATGTCCCGATACTCGCCAGCAGCATCGTCGGGAATGGCCAGCGCGCAGAGAGCCACCGCGCTACCCATATCCCGCCCGTAAACTCGATGCCGCAGATGAGAAAAAATTCCTCCCACGGATGGCGACTCTGTATCCACTTCTGCTGTGATCGCTTGTAACGGCCAAACAGCAAACCCGTTACTGCCAGCATGGCCAGCAGTCCGGCCGCAACTGCATCGAGCGGTCTCAAACCCGCACCACGCATCGCGATCGCTGTCAGATAGCCGATGATCGCCGCCCCAACGGCCGTGATTAAAAACTTGACGCGCGGCGATCCCCGCAGGTATTTGTAGTCGTAAAGACGCGAAAGATGCTCCAGATAACGCCACTGTTCTTTTATCGTGAGCTTGCTCTGCCCATGGAGCCGATTGCGGAAGAAAATCGGCACCTCCACCACCCGTTTCACGTGGCATTTCACCATCAGTTCCAGCCCGATCTTGTAACCGATCGGGCTTAATTCATCCGCTCCCAGATAGGTCTCGCGTCGCAGCGCCACGAATCCCGCCATCGGATCGCGCACCGCGCCCGCAAACGGCCTTCCCAACGCCGTGGCCACCGCACTGTTAAGCTTCCGAAATATCCCCCAGTCATCCTGCGTTCCACCGCCCGCAACATACCTCGACCCGACAACGAAATCGGCGGATCCATCCATCAGCGGCCGGACCATGGCACCGATGGCGTCGGGTGGATGGCTCAAATCGGCATCCATCACAACGAGAATATCGCCACGGGCCCGATTGAACCCGGCCAATACCGCCGATGAAAGTCCCTTCTCATCGCGCCGGATCAGGTAATGAAACTGGGGATATTTTGCCGCAAGCTTCTTAAGCACCGCCGGGGTGCCGTCCCGTGAATCATCATCCACAACAATCACTTCCCACGACCAATGCGTCGGCTCCATCGCGGACGCAATCTCCTCCATCAGCCGGGGCAGATTTTCCGCCTCGCAATAGGCCGGGATAATAATGCTTACCTGAATGTGGGCGGCTTTGTCCAATTCCTCACTGCACCTTTCCATTCCGCGGCAGTATATTACCGTCTCGCGGCAAGGCTGCCTTGATTTTGCGAAATGGCTCCCCGCGCAATCGCCCGCTTTCGGTGAGCCGGCCATTACAGAAAGGATGATCGACCCTGCATCAACCCATACTGAAAATATTCCGACTCCCGCACGGCGCTGATCTCGATCTGCCCGCCTATCAGACTGCTGGTGCCGCCGGGATGGATTTGAGCGCGGCCATTGATGAAGAGGTCGTTCTGCAGCCCGGGCAGCGAGGCGTCATTCCGTGCGGAATAATCATCGCCATCGAGCCGGGGTTTGAAGGACAGGTCCGCCCACGCTCCGGTCTGGCTTTGAAGCACGGCATCGGCATGCCCAACACCCCCGGCACCATCGACAGCGATTACCGCGGCGAACTGAAGGTGATATTAATTAACCTCGGTCAGGCCGACTTTCGCATCACCCGCGGCATGCGAATCGCCCAACTGGCAATCGCTCCGGTCGCACATGCCACGATTGAACTGGTTGACAGTGCAGACAAACTTTCACCCACCGAGCGGGGTGGCGGCGGATTTGGCAGTACGGGCATCTAACGCCCGGAAAAATATCGCCGCACGATCCGCCGATAGCGTTGCGGGATATAGCCGCTCTCCGCCGCCGATGCGCGAGCCGCCGCACGCAGCAGGGCAGCAGGGGGGAGCCCTGCCGCCGCTCCAGACGCTCGGTACATATAAACCCGCACGCCTGAGTTGGTAGCCCTTCGGTGATGTTTTTTGCCCGACTGACCCCCATAAATCGAAATCAACTTCCCAGAGAACGAATGACTGTCGCGGATACGTGCCGATCCCGGTGGGGAGCGGCGCAGCTGATCGCCGCCCGGCGATTTGCCCGTCCTTTCCGCTTCCGTGCCTTGCGACGGAGGCGGAAAGCCCCCACGCGACCCCCCATTCGGCAGCTGCAAGGTGGCCATTTGAGTGCGATTCATCTGCGTCAATTCCCGCAATTGAGTCTTGATAGCTTGAATCGACGGCCCCATATGCCCATGCCGACTTGCCGCCAGCTCGTGCTTGAGATGGCTCGCGAGAGCCCGCTCCGGTCCGACGGGATGAATCGCCTGCAACTGATGCGCAAGCCGGGCCGCCTGATCACCGCTGAGCGTCGCTTCCGGGCCGGCCTTAACCGCCGCCTTCGCCAGCTGCCGCGACATCCGCTGGACGATGCGCGAATTTTTCGTCAATCGCTCCGCCAGATTTGAATTCAGTTTCGCGCCCTGCGTGTGACTGCGGTGCAGGGTTCGCAGCGGTGCATGCGGTAAGCTCCCCCCATTGTGCTCGCGTGTTGGGGCTACCTTCGTCACCGGGTGTTTTGTCGGCTCCTGCATCTTCGCGCTGCGTACGCCGCCGATTCCCTTCGCCACTGAATTCGCTCTTTGCACCGGTACCGGCGCTGCTTTGGCCAGTATGCCACACCACACTGCGGCAAGGAGAATCAACAGTGCCATCGCCCAAGCTCGCCGAAGTTCCGCCGCCCTCACCAGCTTCAGGGGGCTGACTTCAGTGAGCGCATCGCCGGCCCGCTGATACAATCGCTGTGCAAACCCATCCGCCACCGCATCCCGAGGTCCTGCGTTTACCGAAAGCAGGCTCACCGCTGTGGCCGTTGTTGAAGGCAAATTCAAAAGCGAATCGATCTCTCGGGCCAGAACCATCCTCTGCGGCCACCGATAAACCGCACCCATCGCGCCGGCGATCGCGATGATGGTGATCCAGATCATCGACATGGGAAAGAGGGTGCCCAAAAAAACTGCGATGCCAACGGCTGATATTCGCCGCCGCATGCCCGGCGTTCGACTCCAATAACACACCCCACAAACCGCCGCAGCCGCGATGAGGCAGAGAATCACCACGCGCCACCCCCAGCCGCCGACTGTCAGACGATTCAACAGGACGATCATAATGGCCGTGAGCGATGCGAATTGAACAAGCTGTGCCGCGACTTCAAGCTGATGTGCTGCCGCCGCCACAGCTGCAGCGAAATTCCATTGTCGCAGAAAATATCGCTCGGTCGGTGATCGGGCGTCACGGCCGGAATCTCCGGATATCAACGCGGCCTGTTTGCTGATGCTGCTCATATTCAACCGCCCGGCCATGCGCGTTTTCGCAGGACCCACCTGATATTAACCGCAGGTTTCCCGGTCCGGCTGTGCCTTTTCTACCCTTACACTCGCCGGCCTGCCGACGGCGTTAATACCATCTCAGGCAATCTGCCTATATGACCTCACGGTGTTTCCGGCTGCGGTATCTCAACGCGTGCTTCCGCCACCAACTTTACGGGGCCTATCAGGCCGGACGGGTGCAGCGGAGAACTTTTGTGGTAGTAGTTCCACGTCTCAAATGTATATCGCCCGGGGGTCGGTCGAGGCAAGTTATGAATGACCCAGTTGGGAAAGCGGACCAGCGGGCCACCCAAATGCGGATGCCCCACAGGATGCCAGCGGGGGCGGCCCCATTGCATATGCGTGGGAAGTTGGTCATCGCCAATAAGCCGATTTTGCCAGGTGTCCGTCGCGACAATTCGCAATCGGTTGATCCCCGGTTTTATGGCGGATGTAATGTTCACCTTAAAGGGGGCGTACCAGAGAACGCCCATATCCTTGCCATTTACCCACACCTGCGCCATCTCATCCACCCTTCCCAGGCTCAGAATGATCTGCCTGCCGGTGCCGATGAACTGCGATGGGATGCGGATGGTTTTAAGGTAGGTGCCCGAGCCGGAAAAATATTTAATACCCCCATCCGTCGAATCCGTCCACGACATCAGGTGCGAAAATTCTGCACGCGCCGGGGCGCCCCAGCCGGGTGTGAAACGAATCTGCCATGGCCCATGAATGAAAAATGGCTTCGGCAACGTCGGCACCACGACCTTCGTCTTCTGTCCCTGTGCAAAGGTCAGATCGTAGTCGCCGGCCTTCGGCGTTATCAATTCAAAGCGGCGATCCGAATTTAATACAACCTCCGAATGCGTTGAAAGATGGTGATGCCGGAAAATATGAACCACGTGATCAAGATGCGCATCTCGATGCCGGAATACCACAAATACCGATTCCAGCGGCCCAAGTTCAAGCGGTACGGCCGTACCGCCATGGACTTCTGAATAATCACCGGCGATGACCTGTCGGCCCGAAGCGGCGTACCACAGTTCGGGTACTTTACCTGCAACGTCAAACCAGGCCGTGGTCGCTAAAGGCGAATGGCCACGATTAACCACGAAATAAATATCCAATCCCCGCGCATGGCGGTGAATGGCCACCAGCGGAGCCGGTGCCTGAAAATCGGGTGGTACACCCAGTTGGCGAAGCATGTCGTCCACCGACACATTCCACGCCACCATCCCTTTGCCATACCGATGTTCCTTGATCGTGGTCCCGTTGCAATCTCCCCATACTGTTCGACCGATTGCCGCGACCTGCGCATCGCACGCCGGGTAGTCGGTCAGGCTCGGCGATGCCGTGGGCTTGGGACCGATAATCACCGCCCCGGCCGCGACCAGAGATTCAAGCTTCTTGGCCACGCGGGGAAGCATCAGTTGCGTTTGCGGTAGCACCATCACAAAGTAAGATCGCCCGCTCGGCAGAACGATCTTGCCGTTTTTGACGGTGGCCCGGTAAAACAGCGACAAGCTCGCCGCGTCCATTGAAAGTTGCGTTGGTTTACAGTTCAGCGTGCATGAATCGCATACCTGTTGTCCCTGCCGCAGCATGGTTAAGCAGCGATTCAGATAGGTAAAAAATGCGATACCCGGCTTGTACCACGTTTCATTCTCGCCAAAATGCGATCCCCACCATGCCATCAGAATACCGGGTTTGTATTTTTTATTCAGCGCCTGGAGAGTCCAGTCATGCAGGTAACACCGGTTGACTCCGCTCAGCAATCCTCCATCCAAGGTCGGCTTCAACGATTCCGGCGTTTCGTTCAACATGCTTTCCCATGGATGCCCCGTCAGTGTTTCCGCTCCAACGATCGTTCGTCCATCCGCTCTGGCGGCTCCCGCAACATTCCACGCAATGCCCGAACTGCTGGCATTCCAAAACTCTCCCATGGTGACATCGCAGGCGTCAGCACACGCGATGGTGTTGAATGGGCCTGTGTACGGCTCCAGGCACATCTTCAGTCCGGCCGCATCAATCAGTTTGTGGTAGATATCAAAATCATGCAGTTTGAACAGTTGGGCAATCGTGCGTTTGAAATCATATTTGAATTTTTGCGTCTGCGTCCGACTGCCCACGATGATACCGTCAAGGGTCGGCAACCACGGCAGGGGGTCATAATGCCGCATGGCGATAAAATCACTCCGGAAGTGTTTCGTCCATGTCTGCGGACCCGCCTCATAACTGTCGAAGAGCAGATGCGTGAATGTTCGGCCGACAAACGGCCCGAGATGATTTTCGACGCCATGAATGACATGCTCGATATGAAACGTCGCCGCCTTGACACTTAACTTGTCGGCTTCGAGAGATCGGCCGATGTCATCGGGCTTCGGGATGTCCTGCGATCCCGTGGATGTATATCCATAGCGGAATATCCGCCACGTTCCCGCCGGTGCACGCCACGTCAAGCGCCCCTGAGCGTTCATGTCACTGGAAATATTCAAAATAGTGCCGGGTTTAACAATCTTGGTCACCGGAACCGCCAGCACGCAAACATCCTCATAAAGGTTCTGGATTACGTGCGGTCGTCTCAGTTTCAGCTTTACCGACCCCGGTCCGTGCACGGTTGTAACCGTCCATACAATCTTCTTCATCGATAAAGCGGGAGTAATCCAGGGGCCGCCACTCGCAGAGAACCCGGGGCAGTTCTCCAATCCAACCTTCATGTGCAGTTTCCGGGCCACGCGGCAGGCATACTTAACCATGCCCCACCATTTGGGGCTGTGATAATAAACCGGAGGAACTCCGCTGTTTTCCATGTCCCTGCCGACCGATGCCTGCGAAGCAATCGGGCAGATCGTAACCCCCGCGATTCCGGCACGGTTCATGGCCGTTAAATCCCGCTTGATCCCATATTTGCTGATCGTCAATCCCATCCAATGCCACCATGCGTAAGTGCGATACTTGCGTGGCGGATGCAAAAATTCAGCCCTGAGATTGCCATCCGCTTGCACGGCTGCCCGTGCAGCCTCCTGTTGGAAATTGCACATCCACATGGCTGCAGCCAGAAGGCCGACGAACAGATACGTCGACTTCGATTTCAGGATTGACGAAGTTGAAAACATTTTTTCACACATGAAAAGAACTCCTTGACAGCGATATTCCGCGAGTTGTCAACTCTCACGCCGTCATTTACAGAACGGGCGAATCGAGCCTCAGCCGAAAGAATATTTAGAAAAGGATATCCCAACAGGGTATGCCTTGTCCAATCGGTTGATAAACGCCTTTCGCCGTGGGCGTGTGACAGCATCCGTCGAGGGGACGGTCGGCCGCGCGGCCAGAGACGTGAGAGGTGAGAGTTGGGCAGTTGAACGGGGGGCATGCATGGGTCGTGCGGGGCACCACGGTAAATGCTTTTTTCACCGAAGGGACGCAGGTGAGGATGCAAACCACATCTCGCGGGGAGCCGCGACCATCGCAAACGCGAGCCGGTGGATTTATTCCACCGGTTGCCGCCGTATTGGATACGCCAACCGCAGGGAAAGAGGGAGAAACCGATTTAACCGCAGGGGACGCAGGGGAACGCAGAGGACGGGCGACCGCGCCGCCATAGAGCCGCCGGCTTGCCGGCGGTAACGCTGGAAAGGTTACCAGGGTAGCAGGTAGTTGGGGGACGGCCGTCGCGCCCGCCGTTTGATTCCGCCTGCCCGCGCGGGGGCGGAGAGAACCAGATATCACACCAAGGCGCGAAGAGTGCAAAGACGATACGATTTGGCGTAAGGAGTTAACCCAACTTTCGCACTTTGGGGGTAAAAACCGCATTATTGTGCAACCAGGGGCAAAAGTTTCCACCACAAATCACCCTTGGATTTTCGGTTCTGGAGTCTCTCAATACCCTTCCAAAGCCGCCAACTGGCTGGCGTAGATTTTGGGCGGAGGCTGCTGGGGGAGCGTCAGATCGAGCTTCTCCAGCAGCAGGGCCTGTTCAGGCTCCGGCTCCGTATAACGGATGTTCCAGAGGTGATTTTGACGTAAGTCGTTGTATGACAATGAGTTAATGTCGATTTTTGGCATTTACGTGTAGCCACTAAAATATTGCGATATTTCGGTTTTTCACTTGACTTGTCTTTT
>JAJZNY010000072.1 GCA_021852245.1 Planctomycetota bacterium
CGCCACGGAACTTTCAGCCGGCTTACACGCATCTGCAGATGCTTCCATACCGGCGCCGTCAGTTTGCGAGCTACCATTCCATCGGTCAATGGTTTGCGCGTGTAGGTTTCGCACCCCGCAACCAGCAGCAGACAGATGGCGGCGATGAGCGGACCGTAAATTCGATAAGATGTCGAAGGCCTCTTGGCTGTCACAACAGATACAAATCACCCTGTAAATTGGAGCGCCGAGGCGACAACAGGCCGCCACCGTATTGGCTGGACGCGTCCATGCATCTGCGGCCACATTCGTCCTGAATATGGCAGCTCTCCGCGGCTGTTATCGGCATGATGCGCCCCTTGAGTTAAGGCCATGCCGATCTCTGCGTCAAGACCGCATAGTGTTAACCGCCGGCGCCGCAATTTATTGCGTACACTTTCGACGCATCCTTCCAACCCGAAATTCAATGTATTCACTTTGGATGAAATTCAAATGAAAATTGCAGACACAAACCCAATTCACGCCGGGGACCGAGGCGGCGAAATACTTGATCGCAACAGCCAGTTGAAAACGGTCCTGCTGCACAACGGTGCCATTGGCAACACTTCTACGACACTCGGAAACTTCCCTGTGACGCGTCGGCGTGTCCAGACCGGCACCTGAGTTTATACTCTCAACATTGACGCTTGATCCGGCCCGGGAGGCATATGGCGATTTTACGAATTGGCACTCGCGGAAGTTTGCTTGCTAAAACTCAGACGCAGATGGTTGCGGAGGCGCTGGCGCGAGCTAATCCCGGGCTGAAAACCGAACTCATCACCATCACCACTTCCGGTGATCGCCACCGCGAAGGCCCGCTGCAGAATGCCGGCGGCAAAGGCCTCTTTGTAAAAGAATTGCAGCAGGCCCTGATGGAGAGGCGCATTGATCTGGCCGTCCATTCAGCCAAAGACCTGCCGGTTGGACAGGCGGCCGGATTGAAATTGGTCGCTACACCCCTGCGAGCCGATCCGCATGACGTATGGATAGGATTTAATGGCATGGCGATAGCGGAACTGCCGCAGAGTGCCGTTGTGGGGACTACATCGCTGCGCCGAGCGGCGCAATTGCGTGCGAAGCGCCCCGACCTGCGTATCGAACCACTGCGCGGAAATATCGACACCCGACTGGATAAGGTCAGCCGAGGTGTTGTCGCGGGAACATTTCTTGCCAAAGCGGGTTTGGATCGCACCGGACTTTTGCCGAAGTCTGCCGTCGCATTACCGCTGGATGAATTTATTCCGGCCGTTGGTCAGGGGACGCTGGCATTGGAGTGCCGCGATGACGACCGGACCACCACAGTTGCCGCCGAATCGATTCATGATGCCCATGCCGGAGCGGCCCTGGAGTTTGAACGTAAAGTGGTGGAAGCGCTGGCGGGTGACTGCCTGGCGCCGATCGGCGTGCTTGCCCGGCCCCGGCATCTGGATCATGCCGGTTCCAAGGGGTGGATATTTCGTGCGCTGATCGCACTTCCCGATGGCAGTGAGATTGCCCGGGCGACGATCATGAGCGAAGAGGCCATTCCCGATGCCGCATCATTGAAATTACTGTTGGAAACACTCCGGCGTCGAGGAGCGGCGGAAATTATGGATAAACTCCGGCTTTTGCGATAATTCATCACCCCCCTGCCATGAACCCGCCGCATGTGATATAACTTCCATGTAATTCTGCATGGCGGCAGATAATGACCGGTAGTTGTAGAAAATAAAAAGGCGTGATGAAGCAATCCATTGCGGCACAATCCACGGCTGATGATACCCCCCTTCTGATGCACTTCCCGCCGCTTTGGCGCAATCGAAACTTTTTTCTGCTGGCGACCGCTTACGTGGTATCGGTGGTCGGCGATCGGATCCATTATCTGGTCATGCTGGCACTGATGTGCTATGTGATTCTGCATGATAAAACAGAAAGTGCTCAGCATTCGGCCCAGCTTAATATCGCCATGTTCATTCCGTTTCTCCTGCTGGCACCGATCGGCGGCGCCATTTCCGACCGGCTGCCGCGGCGATGGGTGATGATCGGCTGCGATCTCACGCGTTTTGTCATTGTGATCATCGCCCGAACAGTCCTGCTGGTGGCCGCCTATCACAGCAGTCTGCCGGTGTGGGAACTGCTGGTGCTGCTTTTCGGTTCCGAGGTGATTCTCTCAAGCTTCGGGGAGATATTCTCACCCGCGCGTGCCGCCATCGTTCCCAATCTCGTCCATCCGCGGGAACTGCTGCAGGCCAATTCCATACTTTCAGTGGCGGGCACGATCAGCACGCTGGCGGGTTTTGTGCTCGGCGGAGTCCTCATCACCTTGGGCCAATACTGGCATTACGGCCTTCAGGTGGCGATGTACGCCGATGCGGCAACCTATCTGATGTCGGCGACGGCGGTTTTTTCGATGAAGTTGCAACCCGGTATGGATCGGCCCGAACCGGTGAAGGGGCATACGCATCCGGGATTAATCAAGGAGCTCACCAGCGCCTGGCATTATCTGCGCTGCCATAAACATCCGCTCCAGGCCATCACGCTGGAAGTGCTATTTTTTACCGCCAGTTCGGTCATCCTCAATTGCATGCCGGCGATTGTCACATCACGCTTTCATCTTACCGCCAGTGATTTTGCCTATTTCATGGGGGTTGCCGGGATCGGGATGATCGTCGGGGCGGCGGCGGTAAGCCGTGCGCGTAATGGAATTCCGAAAGAAGTGGGCATCGGCTGGGCGACGGTAGCGATCGGTGCGGGGATACTGATGGCCGGCCAGGCGTCGCACTGGGAGACGTTTCTGATCTGGCTGACGCTCAGTGCATCGTTCGGTGCGGTGATGTTCATCACGGTCGATACGCTGCTCCAGCGCGTGGTGCCGGACTGGGTGCGAGGGCGTGTGATGGGAGCCCGGGATCTGCTCACAACCTTCGGCCTGCTTCTGCCGACCGTGCCAATCGCATTCTGGCCAAAGGTGGACGCCTTTTTAATGTCGATCATTCTCGGCGTGGGAACTGCGATTCTGGCTATCGGTGTATTTTTGTTGATTATCTACTACAGACGGCAACCTCTGCCACTGCCGGCCGCCGCCGCCCGGCGTCTGGTCGCCGCCTATATGCAGGTGGTGCACCGCTGGCGCCGAGCCAACGCCTGTCGCATTCCAGTTCACGGGCCGGCCATTGTGGTGGGCGATCACGGCGGTGCTCTGCAGACTCTCGCGGTCGCCATCAGCAGCAAGCGACGACTGGTTCGCCTCATGATGGAGGACAAATATTTCCGGCTTCCGATTTTACGGCAGATATTCGGGCTCCTGGGGTGTATCTCCGTCAAGGAACATGGGACACGCGGCACCAGCCTCCGCCAGGCGCTGCGGGCACTGGACAATGGACATGTCGTGGGTCTTTTTCCCGAGATATCTGTCGGCTCCGGACCGGCGGTCGGGCAGCCCCAGCTTGCGGCTGCGCTGCTTGCAGCCCGGACCGGTGCGCCGGTGGTTCCGGTATATATCTCGGGTACCTATCCGCACCGCTCGGTCCTTCGCACCTTATTAAAACCCGCGAGGGTGGTGGTGCATTTCGGTTCCCCGATCCATTTTGACCGATACCAGAAGGACTCCTCTTCCCGGGAGCACCTTCGCGAAGTGGCAAAAGAAATTTTGCAGGCGATTGAGCACCTCAGGCGGCGGGTAGAAAGTACCGCGGAAAAAGGCTCACCGACGCGTCGATAGCGCCCCATTGCAACCTGCGACCCATCACTGCAGGGCCTGCATCGCCTTAAGGGCCGCGCGGATGCGGCGCTTTACCTCCGGCAGCGACTCGATATCCGCAGCAGGGGTGTGGAGGCGGGATTGAAGAGAGACCGCATCCTGCAGATCGCCGGCGGCTTTTTGAAACGCCTTGAGATGCCGCAACACGGTGTTCAATTGGGCATCCGGCGCGGCATGGATGGCATGCATGAATTCCAGCAGATAGCGCCACTGCTTGCCGGCAATACGTGTGCGGTGAATACGATGCGGGGTGGGCTGCACATAAGACCGCCGGGATCGCCGGTTGAATCGCCGCCGGTGCCACGCGAGCCGCGAACGGATCGCCTCTTGAACCATCTTCGGATCAACATGCAGGTCCAGAGCGCGGGTGCCGTCAACCACCCGGTGGAGTTCCGCATCCGCAGCCGCCTGCTTCCAATGGCGATTCAGTAATTGTAAAGCCGCCCGACGTTCTTTCCGAAGTGCTCCAATGAACTCTCGGCGGCGAGCCACATCGATATCCGCGTTCTTTCGGCCCGTTGCCTGCAAATTCTGCAGGAAGACATCAATATCACGTACGCGACCGGCGGCCCGGCGCAAATCTCGCAGGCGTCGGACACAATGACGGGCGCAGCGGGGCGGAATGCTGCCCGAGGCGGCAAGCAGGGCGAGAGCCTCGGTCGTGCGACGGGTCGCGACGCGCAGATCATGGATGACCCGCTCGCCGGGTTCGGCGTGAACCGCGAGAAGGTAGCCGCGCATCAGGGATAGCCGCCGATAGAGATGATCGGTAATCTGCCGCATGTGCCTGGGAGAAAAGCTGCTGGAGTCAAGCTCCATATCGTTCGGCGAAGAAGGATGGCCTGCAGTGATGCGTGAAATAGGAGACATGCGGCTGCTCATCGGTCCATCTGCTTAAGGTTAGACAACTTCCACCCGCCGCAGCATAATCATGAACGATGGTAAAGTCCCGCGCAATTGTTAAGGTTTTCCGGCAGCCGCTCGCAGGAACGCGGCATCGCCGCGGGACAACCCGACCACCGTCCCGCAATTTACCCGCCGCAAAACCAACCACGTCCGGCAGTCCGCATGGGCTTCGCCTCTGCGCCATCGACATCGGCACCAACTCACTGCATATGGTGATTGTGGAAGTGACCGCCGGATTGACGTTCCGCACGCTCAGTTCACAGAAAGAACTGACACAACTCGGGCGGGATGCGTTGGTCAAGCACCTGCTGACGCGATCCGCCATGAATCACACCGTGACGGTTCTGGGGCGATACCTGCGCGTGGCGCAGAGCTTTGAATGCGATCAGGTGCTGGCATTTGCCACCAGTGCGGTGCGAGAGAGCGTCAATGGCGGCGATTTTATTCAGTTGGTCAAAGAGCAGCTCGGTCTTGACGTGCGGATTATCTCCAGTCAGGAGGAAGCACGCCTGATTTATCTGGCGGTCCGCCAAGCCATTAATTTTGATCTCGGCACGGCATTGGTGGTGGATATCGGCGGCGGGTCGGCTGAATTCATTCTCGCCCAGTATGAAAAACCGCTTATGCTTGAGAGCCGCAAGCTTGGTGCCAGTCGCCTGACGCAGGCATTCCTGACCGCGGACCCTCCGGCAAAATCGCAGATCAAGCGGCTGCGAAAACATATTCATAAAATTCTTTCCCCGCTGGTAAAGCGCATCAAGGCATTACAGCCACGACAGTATGTCGGCACTTCCGGAACGATGGAAAACATCGCCTCCATGTGCGCGGCCCTCCATGGCCAGCAGGCGGCTCGCGGCCGGGTGGCCGGTGTCATTACCCGCGAGGATTTCGATCTGATTTATCGCCGCGTTACCCGGATGTCGATGCGGCAGCGGGAATCCATTGCGGGTTTGGACCCGGCACGCGCATTTCAGATCGTCGCCGGATGCGTTCTTGTTGAATATCTGTTCGATCAATTCCAGATCAATCGAATCGAGATTTCCGATCGTGCCATGCGCGAGGGGATGATCATCGACTATATGCAGACCCATTGGCCGAAGGTGCGTCTGTCGGTTGAGATCATGGATCCGCGACGACGGAATGTCGTGGAATTGGGGCGGCGGTGCAATTTTGACGAAGCTCATGCCCGGCATGTGGCGAAGTTGGCGGTATCCATATTCGATCAACTTGCGCGAATTCACCATTTGGATCGTCGCTACCGTGAATTGCTTGAATATGCCGCCATGCTTCATGATGTCGGCTGGCATATCGGCCATTCCGGACACCATAAGCATTCCTGGTATCTGATTAAAAATGGCGATTTAGCGGGCTTTTCGCCGCAGGAAATTGACATCATGGCGGTCACCGCCCGCTACCACCGACGGAGCATGCCCAAAAAAAGCCACGAACCGTACATGGCGCTGACGCCGGATGAACGCGACGTGGTGGAAAATCTCGCCGCAATACTGCGCATCGCCGAAGCGCTGGATCGGGGACACTATCAATGTGTGGATCATGTTCAATGTTCGGCTGATCGCCGCCGTCTGCATTTCGTCATCCACCATCGAACCGACCCGGAACTTGAACTTTGGGCGGCGCGGCAGAAAGCGGATATGCTGGAGAAACTCTCGGGACGGAAGGCTGTTTTTGCCGCGCGTGAAATCCGCCAGCCCATCGGACGCGGCCACAGAGTCCCGGCGGAGTGAGGACGACATACCATGAAGAATCAATACCCATTCATCAGATGTATATGTCTTTCCGCCGTGTGCCTGATGGCAGTTGCCGGATGCAGCCGCCATTCGCCCCCAACACCCAAGGGTACGACTTACCACTACATCGTTCACGGCACGATCGTGGCGCTGCCGGTATCCGGTCAGGGCCCGCCGCAGTTGCAGATCAATGCCGGTCCGATTCATAACTGGGTGCGGATGAACGGCAAGGTAGGAACGATGCCCGCCATGGTGATGCCATACCAACTGGAGCCGGGTCTGAGTACGGCAGGCCTTAAAGTGGGGGAAAAAATTGTGTTTCATTATGAAGTGAACTGGCAGCAGGATATCGCCCAGATAACTTCGATACGTCCCGCCCATGCCAAACCATGACATAACAGGCGTTATTCGGAGATTTGAGGTTTATATGTCTGATCATAACCAGCGGATGCGGCGAATGCGGCAGAATCCCATCCTCCGTGACATGGCGACCGATTATGTTCTCCGATCGGAGGATTTCATTTTGCCGTTGTTTGTCCGCAACGGTGAGGACATTCGCCATCCTATCCTGAGCATGCCGGGCCATTTTCAATATTCACCCGATGTGCTGCTGGAGGAACTCTCGGAGTGGGCCGCCATGGGCCTCCGCGGGATCTTGCTTTTCGGCGTGGTGGATGCGGCGGACAAAGATGCCGTCGGTTCGCATGCCCACGATCCGGACAATGCCGTCTGTACCACGTTGCGAATGGTGAAACGGGCGGGACTCAATTTGCTGCTGATGACCGATCTGTGTTATTGCGAATACACCGACCATGGACACTGCGGCCCGCTGGCCAAACCGGTGCGGGTAAAGCGTAAAGGCGGACGGATGTCCAAGACCGTGGCGGAGGAGCAATTTGAAGGCGTTGACAACGACGCCACCATTGAATTATTGGCCAAACAGGCGGTGATCCATTGCGAAGCGGGGGCGGATGTGGTGGCGCCATCCGGCATGATGGATCACGCCGTGGCGAGTATCCGCCGCAATTTGGATTCCGCCGGTTTTATTGATCGAGCCATCATGGGGTACTCGGTGAAATATGCCAGCGCATTTTACGGCCCGTTTCGCGAAGCGGCCCAATCACCGCCGCAGTTCGGCGACCGGCGCGGCTATCAGATGGATTTTCGGCGCGCCACCACCGAGGCGATTCGTGAGGCTCAACTGGATGTGGCCGAGGGAGCCGACATGGTGATGGTCAAGCCGGGCATGCCGTATCTGGATGTTCTCCGAGAGGTAAGCCGGGCCGTTTCCGTACCGTGTGCGGTTTATCAGGTCAGCGGGGAATACGCCATGATCAAAGCGGCCGCACAGGCCGGTTGGCTGGATGAAAAGGCGGCGGTGCTCGAATCCATGTATGCGTTTAAGCGTGCCGGTGCCGGGCCGATCATCAGCTACCATGCGGTCGATGTCATAACCTGGCTGACGCAGGATCGCCAATAGGCATGGAGCCGCCCGGTGTTACCATCCATGACACCGTTTATCGGCGGCGACACTTGCCCTGAGCCTTTCTTCATGGAGTTTGCGCCACATGACGACTTCCAACCCCACACCACCGGGAGATGACGTTTCACGACGTCACTTTCTCAAGGTGCTCACCGCCGGTTCAGCGGCGATGATCATCACGCCGCACCCCAGTGCCACCGCCGCCGCCCACGCCGAGGAAATCGGCGTTCCGCTGCGCGGGCCTGACGGCCGGGTCATCCTGTTTCACCCGCCAATGGCATCGGGCATTTCTCTGGGCGGCATGGGGGCCGGCACGTTCGAACTTCGGGCCGACGGGGCAATGTATGAATGGCAGATATTTAATAACTGGGGGCAGAGGCTGGTTCTGCCCGATACCTTCTTTGCCGTTCGCGCTCAGCAGGAAGGTGCGCCGGTCGTCACCCGCCGATTGGAAACCGTCCGTCATACCGACAACCCGGGCCGTCCGGTCCAAAATATTACCTACGAAGGTCGAGCCCCGATTGCGAAGTTGTGGTACGACGATCCGGAACTGCCGCTGGATATCTCTTTGACGGCATGGTCACCTCTGATACCGCATCAACCACGGGAGTCCGGTTTTCCCGCCGCCGTATTTTCTTTTGAACTGACGAATCGTTCAGCTAAGAAGGCGCAGGCCACCATACTCTCGAGCATGCGCAACGGAGTGGGTTTGAATAACGGCTGGACCGGAACGGAGAACCGGCTTGAGCGGGATCCGACCATGACGGCCGTTCACATGAAAGCTCGGACCGATTCGCGCCCGTCGGCGATGAGCAAACCTGTCCGCGTTCTGGCATTGATTGAATCCATACCGGCCAGAGTACGTGAAGTTTTACACAACACGAAAAATTTCGCTCTCGATACCAGCGTGAATGTCAATTCCGGATCGGTGGTTCTGCCATACCCAACCGCGAAGGAACTCGCCGAACATTACGACGTGATCTGGCTCGGCGAAATTCCGCATGCTAAAGTGGCGCTCGGCGAAGATAATATGACCATCATCCGGGATGCTGTACATCACGGCGTCGGCCTGCTGGCCACCGGTGGATGGGACGCATTTTACGGCGACAGCGGCGATCGCTGGGGACATCTCAACGGCACGCCGATTGACGAAGCGCTGCCGGTACATCTATGCAATTCCATTGATACGGTCAACAACCCGACCGGTATTGATCTGGTTGAAAAAACAGATTTTCTATTTGGCGAACCACAACGCGAAACGATCGGCGGTTACAACCGAATCGCGGGATTAAAATCCGGAGCCAGAGTGCTTCTCAAAACCACCGGAGGCGCTCCGCTGCTGATTACAGGACATTACGGCAAAGGGCGTACCGCGGTTTGGGCCTGTTCAGTCGGCGGCGGTTGGCCCCCGGCAGATTGGACGCAGGTGCCGATGTTTTATGCCGGTCTGCTGGCCCATCTCGCACACGCAACCTTCAACCCCGGCTTTGGCGTTGATCCATTCGATACCACCAGCGGCGACATGACGCTCGCCATTCTTACGCCGACCGCTTCGGCGTCCGCACAGTGGCGGGATCGCCGTGCGCTGTGGAAACGCTTTGAAGATCAAGGCACACTGCTGGATCAGGAAGTGCCGCCGGAAGAGGCGCGAAATACCGCACTGGCCTCCACCATCGACCTCTCGCCCGGCGAAAAACGCACGATCACGTTCATCCTGGCCTGGCACTTTCCCAATCAATATGATTATTCGCGCAATGCAAATTTTCTCGGCCACATGTACAGCCGGTGGTTTCATAATTCCATGGAAGTGGTCCGCGAGCTGGCGTCACGCCACGGTGATTTATTCACACGCACCAAAAGTTTTCAGGATGCGCTTTATGCGAGTTCCATGCCGCCGAAAGTAAAGGATGCGATTAACGCACAGCTGACCACCCTGAGCAAAGAAACATGGTGGGTGAAGGACGGCACCTATGCGGTCTGGGAAGGGATGGGGTGCTGCGGATTACAAACCCTCGATGTGGCGTTTTACGGGTCCAATCCCATTTCACTCCTCTTTCCACATCAGCAGAGGACGTCCATGCGGCTCAGTGCACGCCATCAAAAACCGGACGGCGAAATGCCGCACTTTTTCCCCGGCACGTTTGAACACCCGGACGCATGGTACAAGATCGATCTCATGCCGGCGTTTACGTTGATGGTGTACCGCGATTATCTCTGGTCCGGTGACCATGCCTACCTGCGGGAAATGTGGCCGGTGATTACCAAAGCGATGGCGTATGACCAGCGCACCGATAAGGGCGGAGATTATCTGCCCGATGACCACGGCCCTGACAGCACCTTCGACGGTTGGCCGATGAACGGTACCACCTCGTATGTTTCAAGTATTTTCCTGGCCGCATTGGCTGCCGGTATTCGAATGGCGCGGATATTGGGCGACCATAAAACCGAAGCCAACTACACACTCTGGCTTGAAAAAGGGAAGCGGAGCTTTGAATCCGAATTATGGAATGGGCAGTATTATCAGATGGCCCGCGACCTCAGAACCGGAACTGAAAACACGGGCATTCTTCTGGCGGGTACCGTCGGACAGTGGTTTGCCGACTTATGTGATCTCGGAGAGATTTTACCGCGCGACCATGTGCGAATGCACAATGAAGCGGCTTTTCATTATTGCCGACAGAAGACCCGCCCCGGCATGCCTTACGTGCATCCGCATGATGGTATCGCCTACATCAACGGTTTCTGGCCCCACGGCGGCACGCCGTCCGGTGAAGGACAGTGGAGCGGGCCGTGGACGGGGATCGAATTTATGTTTGCCTCATCCCTCGCCTACCTCGATCGAACCGATCTTTCCGTCACCGTAACCACCGATGTGTATGATCGCTATGTCCATCGCCGGGCTCCGTGGGATCACATTGAGTGCGGCCAACATTATTTTCGAGCACTGAGTGTCTGGACGGTGCTGCTGGGCCTGCAGGGTTTCAGATGGGATGCCATCCGCCGATCCCTTGGATTTTCGCCGCGAATTTCCGAAACCAACCATCGATCTCTGTTTTGCACGGCGGCCGGCTGGGGTGAATACTTCGCGCACACGAAGGGTACCACGCGTACCCATCGTGTGGTGCATCGGGCCGGCAAACTGGCGCTTTCGGAATTCACCATCGGGCTGAACCCCGCTGAAGGCTCCACACCGCTGAAACATCTGCGGGCCGAATTTAATGGAATACCAATCGCTTTCGACGCATCCGTTGTTGAAAAACGTGCCGTGATCAGATTCAAACACCCTCTCCGATTCAAGGAGGGTTCAGCCCTGGAAATCTCATGGCTCGCGAGTTGACGCGCCGCAGCTATCGCCTCACAGACCCGCGTCCGGGCCTCTGATCCGCCATCGTTCTGGAATGAGGGTGGCAGCGCCGCGATGCGACAGGCATACCCGCTTGACGTACCGGCCAGCCGGCCCGTCCAACACCAAATGCAGATGCCGCGCCGGGTAAGGCTCCATGTATCACAACTGGCTACGCGAGAATCACCCGCTTTTTCGGCCCCTTCACAGACGCCGTCGCATTGCGGGTATCGACAATCAGGCGGCTGTGGCGGCAGATCATCGGCCAGTCATACTGGCTGTGATCGGTGGCAATCAGCACCAGATCATATTTGCGGAGATTAGCCGGGGTAAGGGGAACACTTTTCATCTGCAGATCATGATGGCGCTGCCGATGGGTCGATGGGAATGCCGTAGCCGCCGAGGCCGGGGCCGGGATAGAACGCCTGAAAACCGAGTGGCTTGGTCTTGGCCGCGGCGATGACCTTCCCTACAGCAATCCCCATGCGGTGGATGTCATAACGTGGCTGGCCGATAGCCGTGCATCTGCATAAGGCGCGGTGTTGACCGTCTAAATACCCCGAATTTGTACCCGGCTGAAAAAAGTGGAATATGTCACGCTTGATCCGGATCGCCGGGCGGAGTTTTTCTGCGGACGGCGGTGATCATCGGTTCACCGGTGTCATAATCCAGTTGCCGTGGTTCGTATTCTTCATTCTCGCGTTGGCGTGTCATACCGGTGTAGTTCCATGACGCTACGGGCGCATCCTTGCGCCATGGCCGC
>JAJZNY010000296.1 GCA_021852245.1 Planctomycetota bacterium
GAAATACTCAGAATCGGGATGAATACAACAAAACTTTCGGGGTATGCCTGGGTTTCGCGACGGTGGTAACCCAGGCGCCCGAGAAAACGCCCTTTGATCAACTATTGCAGAAAGTTCACCAGCAGCACGTGGACCAAAAGCGGAGGTCTTCACCGACAACCTCGCTGGCGGCCCTCAATTTGACCCGTTTTTTCTGGAACCTCTACAAAGAAAAACGCCACCATGCCATTTTCTTCTCCAAGAATCTGCCCTTATTGGCAGGGATATCCAATGTCAATCTTACCGATCAATGGATGTGTCAATCCGGGGAGGCGGGAATGAATATCCGCGATTATTTTCGCGTTTCGCCGGTGGGCCCGCTGCTTCCGCTGGTGTGGGCAACAACCACATTTAATGATCGACTTACGATCTGCCTGACTTACCGACATACGGCAATCAATGCTGAGAAAGCGAACGCTCTGATCAATGATTTTGTGACCATGCTCCGGAGCACGTGTGCATAGGTGATGCGGCATATATCAGACTGACCGATTAGACTGAAGGTCAGAATATTGAATATCGGGGAGATGTACGATGAGATTACGAAATCCCGGTGGCATCGGAGCAACGGGCATTTTCGATCTGCTGATGCCGCAAACCTGCTGGCTGACCGGAATCCCTCTTGCAGAAAATGATATCGCCGTTTCATCACTCATCCGGGACGAACTCGCCAGGCAGGTCCAATCGCCATATTGCCATCGCTGCGGTGCGAACCGTGCACCGGGCGCCGGTCACTGCCCGCTGTGCCCGCACAGGCGTCTGGGCATAGCGGAGATCATTCGTGCCGGCGGCTACACGCACCCGTTGAAAGAGCTCATAGCAAAGTTCAAATTTGGTCGCCATTGGGCACTGGCCCCCCTGCTGGCATCGCAGATGACGGAGGCGTGGGAACGGGCGGGTCAACCTCGTGTGGATGTGCTGGTACCGATACCCCTCCATTGGTGGCGGGAGTTCAGCCGCGGGTTTAATCAAGCCCGGGAATTGGCCCGATTTTTAGCGCGGCGCATGGGCACACCGTTCGTCGACGGTCTGGTGCGCCGCAAACGCACTCCACGTCAATCGTTGGCGGGGAGCGCCAATCAGCGGCGGGAAAATCTGCGTGGAGCCATCGCTTCAAAACCGCTCGACTGGTCGGGACAACACGTTTGGCTGGTTGACGATGTATGCACAACCGGATCGACGCTTCATGCTGCGGCGACGGCATTTGCCGCCTTGCCGGCAGAATACCAGCCGGAGCGGATCAGCGCGATGGTGCTGGCGGTCACGGGCATGGAACACGGCAGCGGTACGTTGTGATTGGCGGCGCGAGCGCCTTTCCTCATGAATAAAGTAACCCCGCCAAAAGGAGAGCGGCGGCCTCTATGGTGAATCATCGTTTCACGGCAAGCGACAGCGTAGTTCGCAGGGCCGGCGGGCCGGCTGCGGCGGCAGAAGGGGGAAAGTAGAAAATGGACAGGTGAGCACGCATGGAGCCGCGATTCGCGCGGCGGGTTTCGCATTCCGCCGCCGGACAACATCCATCCGCAGCATCTACAGGTGGCTTTCCCCAGTATTCCCCAGTATCCATGGACGCGGGAGGGGCGTCATTTTCACCGCAGGAGACCCGGCGGCCACAATCAGATCAGCGAAAAATGCGGCGTGAAAAGCATAACGCCAGCGATAAACATCAGGTTTAGAGCGGCACACGCTTGTGCCGTTCGCCTCAAGGCGAGGAAGCCTGAGGCCCGCCCCGGCAACACCGCCCTGCAGCGGAGGAACTCGGCTCCGACCGCAATGCCCAGGTCAATGGCAAGTGCGGTGTAAGTCGGAACGGTAACGTACGTCCAAAAATAAGGTCGTGTCAGGCCGATGTAATGCGGCGCGCCCCAGAGTAGCGATGAAAGGCCCTGATTGCGCGGTAAGGAGTGCCAAACTACCAGCCCCTCCTCAATAAGCAATACGCCGTTTACAAGCAGTAGGCCGAAGGCTGTGGCGGCTCCAAAGTTCCCTTGGGTGTTTTGTTCTCGGTCCATAGTCCTTCCGATCTGTCCGCGGCGAGACACCAATCCCGCGCTCATTCCGTGGCCCTCGAGAAGTGAATGGTGAGCACCAAGGTTCCAAGGAGAAAAAGGAACGCCGAGAGCGACACGACGAGGCGCCAGCCTCTCCGGTCACGGCTGCCGGCCGGGGGCCAGGTCGGCACGAAAAATATCAGGCCGAGGCCGCCTGCGAGGAAACACGCTATGAGCACCGGGCTGTGCTTACCACCCAAATACCGATTGAAATAATAATTGGCACGCCATTCCTTCGCGGGGTGCCCCGGCCAGGCCAGTTGCCCGGCCGGAAAAAAAAAGACCAGGACGTAGCTCAGAAAACACGTAATCTCGACCACCGCCCAAAGGTGCCGGAAGCCCCTCCAGCCGGGCGTCCTGGCCAGCGCGCCTGGCGCAGGAGTACCTTGGCCCGTTGCGGCCTCCACGAGGGCTTCCTCGCCCGCGTGGCGATCGCCCTTATCCGTGTGTGCGTCTGCCATATAAACCTCCACCGATCGCATCTATTCCCGATCCAAATCCGTGGTCGGCACATCCCGGAACCGATGTGCGGGTCGCGATTCCGCCAAGCCCGCACCGGACGAGCCCGACATTTTGCTGCTTCACCGGCGATCCACCGTGCCCTGTGTCACTGGCCAGCGGCACTCGAAATGGGCCCAAAGGCTCGTTGTCTTGCCTTCCGAGGTTAATATTTCAGCAATGGCGATCATAACACGGCCTCAAAATGGAACTCTCCTCGGGATCATAACACGCCGGGCGAAGGCCGGTAAGCGCCCGGCGACGTGCGCCGGTGGGCCCGGCTGCGCTACAGATAAAGAAACATTACCCCTTGGCTATAGACACCCATGGGATGGTGGAGGCCCAATGCCGTAAGGACCCCGCCACCGACGACTCCCACCACTACAATTGCCACCGCCCACTTGACGAGGTTGAGGCAAATCCGGCCTTCCTCCACGCAGATATCTTTTCGCCCCAGCGCCAACCTGATTCTCCTGTGCTCGCTGAAGGCGAGCCAAAGCGGTACCACACATCCCAGGTGCAGCACCACGTACATCCAGAGCCCGGGCCACCAGGGTGGCGCCGCCCACTTCACGTGGCCCCAGAACGAGAGTGAACACAGGAAAAGTATCTGCGGGAAGGCGGCGAGAACCGCACCACCGGGGATCACGAACGGCAGCGCCAGCAGGAGCGCGAAGGCCGACCTGAACCATTGTTGGCTGGAGGCGCGGTAGATACCGGTTACACCGTTCTGCTGTTCATTGCGCATGCGAAACCTCAAAAGCTGCCGGCGATGTCGCGGCCCAGCAGCGTCGCCGCTAAAACAGTATGGCGAAATCGCTCCAAAGGAGCAGTTGGGATACCCTGAGCACCGCAAGAAGGAGTGCGAACGCGCAGGCGATCCACGCCCACATCAGGAATCGCTGGCCGCCCGATCCGGAAATACGCTCGCCGTAACGGCGTATCCGCGCCATCGCCAGCACGGCGAAGGGTATGCTCAACGTCGTGAACGGGAACAAATACCAAAACCACTGCAGATTGAGCAGTAATTCCCAACCATTCTGCGGGCTGGATTGCGCTTCCATAATTACGTGGCGGAAGATGGGAATGTTTCTGAACCAGTAAAATATCAAGACGTTGTATGGGACGTAGCCAAGGAAGCCGAGAAAAAACGCGACGGATGCGGGCCACCCGACCCGCACGCGAAGGCGCGGAAGGCTCAGCCCCTTATCCAGCGTAGATGGCCCCGTCTTGGTCATCCCTGCACCCCGAGGCCGGTTGCCGGGATGGAAACCCACGGCGACAGGGAGCCAAGGTCCCATATTGACGGCCCGGCGTCGGGCGACTCCGCTTGATAGACCAGCTGGCCATCCACGTAGCCCTCGAAGTCTGGGAATGCCGTATGCTTCCCGGAGAGTGTCACGTTCACATAGTTGGCGTTTGCTCGTTTGAAGTCAAAAGTGACTTTGTACTCGATCGGTGGGCCATACCACACATTCGGATCGCTTGCGTAGACGGCAAAAAGAATGCGAGATTCCGATGACGAGACGTTTTCAATTCTGCAGGGCACGGCTACGTCGGCGCCGAGCGGGCAAGGAATCCCGCCAGCTGCGGTGCTTCGGTCCCCCATTGATGCTACATTAAATGTGGCCATAACCCAGCCTCAAAATGGAATTCTTGCCGGAACGATAACGCGCCGGGCTGGCGCGGGAAAGCGGCTGCGGCACGTGGTTGCCGCACCATCGGGCCCCGCGCCGGCGGGGTAAACTTCCTGCCTCGCCAATCCATCGATCTGTTCCTGCAAATCCGGTCGGCAGATCGGAACCTACACGACCCAATAATCCCGCCAGATGTGGTTCGCCCCGCTAATCCGGTCCACAGCATCTGTCGGCAGTTCTAAAGTTCGCCTCAATCTTGGCGCCGGCCCCGCTGGACCCGGGCTTTCGCCAACCTTCCGGCTTTCCACCGGTCGCCAGGACGTCGTCCGGCCACCCGCTGGTCCCGAGCATCTGCCCCACGCCCCCTCAAACGCAATCGTGCGAAGCCGGTGACCGCTTAGACACCGAGACTCGTCCTCCTTCTCAGGTAAAAGGAGTAAACCACGATAAAGGTGATCCAACCTACGAATTCCACCCCACCGACGATGTCGTTGATCGCAAGGGAGTTGTTGCTTACTGTGGTTTCAATGACTTGCCGCAGGCGCGTTACAGTGAAGTCTTTATACACCGGGCGCACGTGCCCCGGAGCAAAGCGCATCGCCGCGAACTGATATGTGCTGGTTCGCCTCTCTGGCGTCTTTGTTGTATAAGTCCTGTAAATCCAACCCGATTCCGTGGTGTGGGCCGGACCGTCCTGGGCGTAGGTGCGTGATACGAGTTGCGGACCGCCGAGCGCGATCCAGCAGGGCGGCAGCATCTTCTGCGCCGCCGCCATTGTGAGCCTCGCCCCCTGCGTATCCACATTCCCGACCGGCAGAGGGACGGCAGCGGCAGCATCCCATTTGGCGGTTTGCCGCGCCGTGCATGCCACGATCACCCCGTTCGACAACCACTCGGCACCCAGCATTAAAGGTATGGGCTTTCCACCGGGTACCCAATCCCTCAGGCAACGGCCCACGGTGGGGCCGTTGCCAAGTTTGACGGAAATTGTCCGCACGAGGCCTTGGACACGACCTGAGGTCGGACCGGCGGCGAATGTCAAGCCAACACCACCCCCCAGCGGCGAAAATATTGTACAGATGAGGATGCCTGTGAGAGCGTAGCCCCGCCGCGTCCCAGACCCGAAGCGCCTCATCCGCCGCTGCCTAATTTCCACCCTATGGCCTTTTCCTGGAAGGTGTCGGAAATCATTCACCGCCGCTCTCCTTAACAGGTCCGCGTGTCGCGCGGGGCAATTCGACAGAAAATCGGTGGTCCCGCCCCAACTGTGGGCCAAGGACGAATCCGCCATGATGTGGCGAGGCGTGCTCAGCAACGGCTCCGATTCCGAAGGCAACATATCCCGCGGCACCGGCGGGCGTGCTGCCCACGTTGGAGGTCCAACCCCAGAAGCGCCACTTCGGATCGGCCTTAGCCATGGGTCTGCGCACCACGAACTGGTAGGCGTTCGACCCATTGATACACTGGGCCGGGTCCTGCTCCATCCACCGGCCGAGGCTCGGCGAGTAATCGCGGTTGCGTTCATAATACAGCCCCGTCACCGCATCCAGCGTCATCCCCTGATACAGATGATTCGCCAGCAGTTGCGCGCGGCGGCGGCCCGTTTCCAGGCTGAGCATTAATTTCTCATCGGTGGCGACCATCGGAACCCCAACATTTCAATTTCCACTGCGGAAAATACCACGCGGGGCAGACCGGAGCAAATGGCGAGTAACGCAATGACGGAGGATGCAAAACGTTGAAGGCTCGTATAATGGCGATATGCCGATGGGGTTAACGGGCAGTCGTTCAATGGAGTGCCGATGATGAGTGAATTCATGGGTCGTTTCAGCCAAACCGAGCGGCCGCCAACGCCGGACGCCGCCCCACCCCCGCAGGCACCTGCCCGGGTGACAGGATCTGATGTTCTGGCGGTCGAGGATCTGGCCAAAAGCTACCGTGCGATCTGCGATCAGCTTGGCAAGGTGATTGTCGGCCAGGAGGAAGTGATCGAACAAGTTCTCACGGCGATGTTCTGCCGCGGACATGCGCTGCTGGTGGGCGTGCCGGGGTTGGCGAAAACGATGCTGGTCAAGACGCTGAGCGAAGTTCTGAGTCTGCAGTTCAAGCGGGTACAGTTCACACCTGATTTGATGCCTTCGGATATCACCGGAACCGATGTGCTGGAAGAAGATAAGACGACCGGGAAACGGGCGTTCAGATTCGTCCGCGGTCCGCTGTTTACCAACATGCTTCTGGCGGATGAAATCAATCGTACACCACCCAAAACACAGGCGGCACTGCTGGAGGCGATGCAGGAGCATCGCGTTACCGCCGGCGAAAACACGTACGATCTTCCACAACCCTTTTTTGTGCTGGCCACGCAGAACCCGATTGAACAGGAAGGGACCTATCCATTGCCCGAGGCGCAGCTTGACCGATTCATGTTCATGACGGTGGTACGATATCCCACGGCAGCGGAGGAATTGCAGATCATGAAGCAGTCAAGTTCGCTGCAACCCGTGACACTCAATCGCGTGCTGGACGCAACGACCATTGAATATCTGCAGGACGTGGTGCGCCGCGTGCCGGCGGCTGATCACGTTTATGAGTTTGCCCGCAGCCTGGTACGGGCAACGCGCCCCGGAGAAGCGGAAACCCCGAAATGGCTCACAGACCTGGTGCAATGGGGAGCGGGCCCACGGGCAAGCATCTATCTCATTCTGGCCGGCAAGGCGAGGGCGATTCTGCACGGACGCATGCACGTGAGCACGGAGGACATTTCGCAGGTGGCCAAGCCGGTTCTGCGCCATCGGATCACCACCACGTTCAGCGCGGAGGCCAGTGGCATTTCGACCGACAAGATCATCGAACGTTTACTCAACGAACTGAGCGGCGCGGCACAGCGTGCGGCGTAATGAGGAATCCGGATTTTCATTCGGAAGGCAGGTGGGTGGTATTTCGATCTCGATCCATGAACGTCAGGAGCGCGAATCAGGCTCGCTATTAGCCCCGGATCTGCTGTCGCGAATCAGTCGGCTGGAAATGGTCGCACGTCAGGTTATGGACGGTTACGTCCAGGGGATGCACCGGTCCGCCCACCTCGGATTTGCCACCGACTTTGCCCAGCATCGTGAATACACCCCGGGAGATGACCTCAAGCGCATCGATTGGCGGGTGTACGCTAAAGTCGATCGATTTTATATCCGCCAGTATGAAGTGAGCACCAATTTGCGAGCGCACCTGCTGGTCGATACCAGCGGTTCCATGGCGTACCGCGGGGCCGACGACGCCATGAGCAAATATCGCTACGCTCAGTTTACGGCCGCGTGCCTCGCCTACCTTCTGCTGCACCAGCAGGATGCCTGCGGCTTGATTACACTGGACGAAAAAATACAGGACTTTATTCCGGCCAGGTCAACTGCATCGCATCTGATGACCCTGACCCGCGCGCTGGAGGCGCGATCGTGCGGGGTCGAGGGGAATCTGAGCCGGACACTTCACGAAGTGGCGGACCGACTCAAACAGCGAAGCATGGTCATTCTACTGAGCGATCTGCTCGAACCGGCCGACGCAGTGATCAGTGCCCTGCACCACCTTCGGCACCGCCGTCACGAGGTGCTGGTGCTTCAGATATTGGCACACGATGAGATTGTATTTCCCTTCCGAAAATGGACGCTTTTCAAGAGTATGGAGGCATCCGATCATTCTCTGCGGCTTGATCCGGCGGTGGTGCGCCGCCGTTATCTTGATGCCATGGCCGGGCATCGACGGGCGATTGAAACCACCTGCAGTGACCTGCGTATCAGCTATCGGCTCATGGACACCCGTCACAGTGTGGATCGGGCCTTAACCGCATATCTGTCCACCCGACTCAGGGAGCGCGGCATTTGAGTTTTATGATGCCCATCATGCTCCTTGGGACGGCCCTGGCGGCGATACCGCTTATTATTCATCTTCTGCATCGCCGTAAAACCACCCCCATCGAGTGGTCGGCCATGCTTTTTCTGCAGCCGAGCGAAACGACACAGAAGCAAAAGCGTATTCCCGAGCACTGGCTGCTGCTGATTTTGCGGATGCTGCTGCTTGCATGCATTGCATTTTTATTATCCATGCCGGTGCTATCCGACGGGGGCCTTTCCGTCATTGGCCGCAGTACGCCTGCGGATGTTGTGGTCGTCATGGACCATTCGATATCGACGGGATTCATCAGCGGCCGCCGTACGGTTTTCAATCATGGCATTGTGCTTCTCCGGAGCCTCATTCATCATCTTAGCCCGGATGACAGCCTGAATATTGTGGTGGCCGGACACCGGAACTACAGCCTGAGTCGGCATGGGATATTGATTGCGGACCGGACGCGGATTGAGCGGAGATTTATTCTTCCTCTGGAACAGCTGCCCGCCGGTCTATCGGGCAGTTCGATACCCTCTGCGATACGCTACGCGCAGGCGATTGCGCAAAGAGGCAACAACCTGAAGAAGGTGATATTCGTCATCTCCAATGATCGGGTGGTATCGTGGAAGATCGGCCGGACGGGTTTGTGGGCCAGTACCCGCACGGCGTCCGTCGGGCGCCCCGTCCCGGTTTACAATATTAAAATTCCGGCTCTCGTGACCGAATCCGACGTTTCCATCGGCCCGCTTCATATCGAACCACGCATTCCGGGCGCCGGACACCCTGCGCATATTATTTTCACGGTGGAGAATTCGGGCCCGCTGCCAGTAAGCGGCGTCAGATTACGTCTGCTTGTTAACGGCCAGCCGGTCGCCGTGACGCAGATACGCGAACTGGCGGCGGGTAAAACCCGCACCTGTCGCTTTAAGTATCGGTTTCATACGGCGGGGTCGCATTGGCTGGAGGTCCGTACCCATTTTCAGGATGCGCTGGCAGCGGATAATCGATCTCTGGCGGCGGTAAAAATCTGGAACCATCTTTCGGTACTGATTATCGATCACCAGGTGGGCTCAATCGGTCATTACCGAAACAGCCGGTTCATTGCAGCGGCGCTTGACCCGTTTCCGCAGGAACAGGGCAGTCCGGCGCTGGCCACACCTGAGGTGGTAAGCATCAGCCGGGCGGCGCAGATGCATCTGCGGAAATTCGATGCCGTTATCCTGAACGATCCAACCACCGTACCCGGCCATCTGCTCACCCGGCTGAACTTATTCGCACGGACCGGCCGGGGGGTGTGGATTATTGCCGGCCACCACACCAATGACCATTTCTTGAATACCGAACTGCAGTCACATGGACTGTCCGTCGGAACCTTCGGACAACTTAAAAAGTCACGGCGACCGCCATTTATCGTCATCAGGGATCGGCGGAGCGAGATCGTCAAACCGCTTCTGCAGGCCGGGCACAACCAGATTGTTGGCGTCACCTTAAACGGCTGGTGGGCGCTAAAGCCGGAAATAAATAATACACGGATCATTGCGGCGACCGGTGATGGGGACCCGCTCATGGTCGAGAGGGATTTGGGTTCGTCCGGCGGGCGGCTTCTGGTCTGGACCACGGGTGTGGGCGGGCAATTGAATGATTGGCCAACGGTGGCGGCCAGTTTTGTCCCGCTGGTGAACCAGAGTGTTGTGCATCTGGCACTGGCGGGCCGGGAGCTTTCCACCCGACGTGAACTGAACCCCGGCGGTATGCTGGTCTGGACGGGCCACGGCCCACCCGCGATCACCTCCGCTCAACTTATTTTGCCCGATAAGCGTATTATCCCGCTGCATCCGAGACTGGAGCCGGGCGATCAATATCTGATCACATCCAGCCATACCGCCCAACCCGGGCTTTACCGGCTGACGCTCAAACCCGGTGGCAGAAGAAGCTCGATTTACTATTGCGTCGCGATTGACCCCCGGCAGCTTGCACCGGCGGAATTGACACCCGCAGATATACACTGGATGAAAAATCAAAGGTTTATCGCCGGTTCAATCTCGCCTAATCAAGCCGCCACGATTCTGGGAACCGCAGTCGGAGGCCTCTCGGTCTGGCCGCTCATTGCCATTCTGGTGCTCGTGGTGATGGTCGTTGAAGGATGGTTGTGCCGGCGGCTTGGACGACTGCAGTCGGACGACTCGCCCACGGAAAGCGACACCGATATGACGGCGGCGGCCTACCCCACGGGTGCACCATGGTAGACCACCATCCGCCAAGTGCCGGCATTTATCCAACTGTGCATCCGGTGATGAATATCTGGCTGATGCTGATACTGGTATGCGCAGCCGGCGGGGCGCTGGTTTACTGGTACATGGGGCAGAAGCGACTGCTTTCTCCGCGAACCCTGTTGCTGGTAACCGCGATCCGACTTGCGATGATCTTATTAATTTTTCTATGCCTTTTGCGGCCGAGCGTATCGTGGCTTCGGGTGCGGCGTGTCCCCGGTTCTCTTTGGTTGGTGGTTGATCACAGTCAATCCATGTCGATTAAAGACGGCCCGCACTCTCCGGTGACCGAGCTTCGATGGGCCTGCGCGCTGGGATATCTGAAGCCGAACATCTACAACGACGCGGCAGATCGCGCGTCCGAATGGTCCGACGTATTGGCACAACGGCTCGGCACCATCAGAAGAGAGTTGGGCGCCGGGGCCGCGGATAGCCGATCGGGCGAAAGGCGTATCCGCCGACAGCTTCAGTGGTGGAACAGGTATGCCACGCGCCTGATCGGCCATGTCTCGACCCTGCACGGCGCAGATTCCATAGCGGCTACATTCAAATCGGTACAAAAGATGGTCCGTCACCTGGGCGGGCGACTGCACGGCACCCCTGTCCATGGTACTGCTTTTGCCGATCTAAGTTCCGCCGCTTCGGCGCTGAATCGAGCAGCCAAGAATCTCGCGAGCCTGGCTGAAGCACGCGATAAAGCATTTCTGGCATCCCAAGGCCATCAACCTGCCGTCATCCTGGCGTTGAATCGGGTTGGCGGCATGAGCCGGACAAAACTTGCCATCGCGGCACTGTTATCGCATCGCCTGCAAGACGGCCGAAGCTTTGGAGGGATAACGGCTGGCGAGCGTGTGCATGTCGTGAGTTTCGCCGCCAATGCGTATAACGCCGGACAGGCATCGCCGCTGACCTTGCGGAATGTGCTTCGCCGCGCCATGAATCCGACCGGCAAGGCGACCAATATCACGGCCGGACTGATGGCGGCAGCCCACCAGATGAATTCGCCGACATCGTCGAAGGTGTTGGTGGTTTCGGACGGCCGTCAGAATATGGGACCCGATCCCGGCCCCATCGCGCGATTGATGCTGGCCCGCGGAACCCCCACCTACGCACTCTGCGTCGGGGCCGGCTTCAACTCGCCGCGTGTAAGGATTCAGGCTCTTAACGCTCCTACCTGGATTTTCAAACATCAGAAGATGCACGCCGTTGCGCTGGTCTCCATCCGGGATATGGCCGATCATCCGGTAAAAATCTATCTATATCGAAACGGTAAGCGTATCGACAGCCGGA
>JAJZNY010000018.1 GCA_021852245.1 Planctomycetota bacterium
GCTAATTCCAAAATTGAGACTTCTTCAGTTCCACCAATGTTATAGACTTCGCCAGCGGCTTCCGGATGCGCCAAAAGGCCCATCACAGCACGCACACAATCCTTGACATGCGTAAACGTCCGAGATTGACTTCCATCGCCGTAAACGGTCATGGGCTCATTACGGATGGCCTGATCGACCAATCTGGGCATAACCATCCCATATGCGGGCGACTGCCGTGGCCCGACCGTATTGAAAAATCGTGCGATCGTCACGGGAAATGCTCCCTGGTTGTGGAATGCCAACGCCATGAACTCATCCAGAGCCTTTGAGCAGGCATAGGACCAACGGCTGACGGAGGTCGCACCAATGACACTGTAATCCGTTTCTCGCAGCGGGGCGTGCGTCTGGAGGCCGTAGACCTCGCTCGTGCTCGCCAGAAACAGGGGCTTTTCAAATTCGCGGCATGCCTGAAGAACCTTTTCCGTTCCGACCACATTCGTCAAAATACTTTGGAGTGGATTATCCAAGATGTATTTCACCCCGACCGCAGCAGCAAGATGAATCACATGATGAACCGTGCCGACGAGACGAGCAAGTATTTTATCATCCGCAATACTCCCCGGAATAAAACGCAGTTCACGGTTGGCGAAAAGATGGGAGAGGTTGGCCCGTGATCCGGTGGTTTCATCGTCGAGAACGTATACCGCGTGCCCACTCTCCAGCAGAGCCTCGCACAGGTGTGACCCGATAAAACCTGCTCCACCCGTAATGAGATATCGCATAAAAACCTCGAAACACCATGCGCACCGCTTTATCGGCCCAGCTGACTACTCCGCTTGAACCAACCTCTCCAAGTCTCCCAGCCGCTTGAGGGTTACGTCTCTACCAAGCAGAATCAGGGTATCAAGCAACGGGGGAGACACAGCCCCCCCACTGACGGCCACGCGGAGAATTTGCGACGCCGCCCCGCGTTTTTCTGTCAAGGTAATGATGGTTTCCAGCGGTGCGTTTAACTTCTCAGGATTCCACGGAGACGGGATAGCGCTGAGTATCCGGGTGATCTCTCGAAGATAATTCCGATCGGCCTCTGTGCCGACAAATTTTCTTACAGCTTTTAAGTCGTATTCGGGTGGACCGAAGAAGAACCGGCTGTTTTCCGCCATCTCGGCCAGCGTTCCCATACGCTCCCGATACATACCAAGCAGATTCCGCAGCATCGGCTCCGGGGCGGCTTTAATCGGATAATCGGTGACGGCGTTAAAGCTCGCCATGGCGCGGAGCAAGGTCTCATCATCGGAATGACGGATATATTCGCCGTTCATCCAAAGCAATTTTTTGCGGTCGAAGCGACCGTTGGTCTTTCCGATTCCTTCAAGCGAAAAGAGTGCCTTGAGCTCGTCACGGGAGAGTATCTCGCGGTTTTCGCCCGGTGCCCATCCGATCAGCGCAATGAAGTTCAGCAGTGCATCGGCGAGATAACCACTTCGTCGGAAATCCTGTACGTCAATTTCCGGCAACTGCAGTTTCAGTGCGGCAGCGAGGGCCTGAGTGATGGCGGGATCATCCTGCTTTTGATGCAGGAAAGCTGCAAGCGCTTCCGGGTTCAGGCCCGCCCGCGTCGCCAGCGACTCGATCGTGCAGGTGGGGTCCTGCTTGAGCATCATCTGCGCCGCATGCCGTGCCGCTTTACTCTTATCGCGTTTGGACATTTTGGTGTTATCCATATTAAACACCAGCGGCATATGTGCATGGACGGGCGCCTGCCAACCAAGCGCACGATATAGACCGAGATGCTTGGGAGTGTTCATTAAATGCTCCTGAGCTCGGAGCACGTGGGAAATGCCCATCAGGTGATCGTCCACCACCACCGCGAAATGATACGTCGGAAATCCGTCTGATTTCCTGATGACGATATCATCGTGCTCTTCCCCCCCTACGGCGATATGGCCGAGAATCAGATCGTCGAATTCCACCGCCTCGTGAGGCATTTCAAATCGAAGCACCGACGGACCCTGCCCCGATGTTGCGCGGCCGGGCATATTACGGCGATAGCGGAACGGTCGCTTTTCTTTTTCCGCTTTTGCCCGCATGGCCGCAAGCTGAGCTGGCGTTTCATAGGCCTCGTAGGCGACACCTGATTTCACCAGTTGGTCGAGATATTGGTTGTAGATGTCGAGCCGCATCGACTGGAAATATTCGTTTTTTTCTTTCCCCGGCACCGGACCATGGTCCCAGTCCAGGCCAAGCCATTGGAGATCAGCCAGAATTCCCGCAGCCGACTCGGCCGTGGATCGAACTTGATCCGTATCTTCAATGCGCAGCACAAATTCACCGCCGTGCTTCCGTGCGAAAAGCCAGTTGAACAATGCCGTCCGGGCCCCACCTACATGCAAAAAACCGGTAGGTGAAGGTGCAAAGCGAGTACGAATCATTCAAGTTCCTTTTCTGCCACCAAACTTAGTATCAAAAACCGTATTCTTTCCAGCGCCGGGTAACCTTCTCGACCATTGCCGGGTCCATGGTGATTTCCGCCGGCCAATCACGCACCGTTCCTTCTGCCGACCATTTGCGCGTCGCATCGATGCCAAGTTTACTGCCCGCCCCGAGAGCCGGCGCCGCATGATCCAATATGTCCAGCGGTCCGTCGACAATAACGGTATCACGCCGAGGATCAACATTCGCCGCAACGTGAAAGAGTACATCATCCTGATTGTGCACATCCACGTCCTCATCCACGACGATGAGCATTTTCGTCCATGCCATCTGTCCCGCGCCCCACACCGCGTACATCACTTTGCGGGCATGGTAAGGATATTCTTTTCGGATCTTGATAAATGCGCAGTTATGAAACACGCCGAACATGGGTAGATCGTAGTCGATAATATCCGGCACGATCATTTTCAGCAGAGGCAGGAATATCCGTTCCGTGGCTTTACCGAGATAATAATCTTCCTGCGGCGGCTTTCCGACGATGGTGGTCGGATAGATCGGGTTTCTGCGGTGGGTAATGGCGGTGACATTAAAAATCGGATACTGGTCGGCCAATGAATAGAATCCGGTGTGGTCACCAAACGGACCTTCGAGGACTGTCTTTTCCGGATCCACGTACCCTTCAATGACGATTTCGCAATTTGCGGGCACCTGCAATGGGATGGTCCTGCAACTGACCAATTCCAACCCACGGCCCATCAGGAAGCCCGCGAATAAATGTTCATCGATGCCAGGAGGCAAGGGTGCCGTTGCAGCATACGGGAGCACACTGGGCCCCCCCAATGTGATAGCCAGCGGACATGGTTTGCCGAGCTTCGCCCAAGCCCTGAAATGTCTCGCCCCGTCATGATGCATGTGCCAGTGCATGGCCGCAAGCTTCTCGCCAAACACCTGCACGCGATACATTCCGATGTTACGAACGCCGGTCTGCGGATGGACGGTAATGATCTGTCCGAACGTAATGTATTTTCCGCCATCGCCCGGCCAGCATTGTATGATGGGCAGGTCGTAGAGATTGGCGTTGTCCGTGTACACCTGCTCCTGACATAACCCCGCCCCACCGATCAATTTCGGACTGCAGGATCCCAATTTGATGAGATCCATTCCCTTTTTCAACTTGCCCATGAACGAGGTCGGCAGTTCCGGTCGCACCAACTCTCCGATTTTCTCGGCGAGGGAATCGAGGTTGTCGCACCCCAAGGCGAGGCATATGCGGTCGAAGGAGCCATAGGTGTTAATGACCAGTGGTAATGCACAGGTGCCAACCTTCTCGAATAGAAGTGCCTGATTGACCCCGCGTGTCCCGTATTTTGGTACTTCGCCGCCGAATGGCGCCGTTCCAGAAGGATAAAAGCCGGCGGCGGTTGGCGATTTACTGATCCGGTCGGTGATTTCCGTCACTTCCAAGACAGGATCGACGGGTGCCGCTATCCGTCGTAAATCTCCTTTACGTTCAAGTTCACGGAGGAAATCTGATAATGTTTCAAACGGCATAGCCGATCCTGATCCTCGAGGTGCACCCAGACTTCTAAAGGAGATTCACGATGCAGCTGTGAATCTGTGTCATCCAACTTGCGGCGCATCCAGAAGTTTTTCCTGTTTGCAGATGGTATCATAAATTTCCTGTGCGCTGGATGCCGCTTTAAGCTTGTTGCGGAATGCGTCCATCGTCATTAAGCGGCTCACCTTGGCCAGAGCCTGAATATGCGCCCCGGTCTGCTCTGGCGGGCTTACCAAGAGTACAATCAAAAATACGGGCAATCCATCAATGGATTGAAATTCAATCGGCTCTGCCGGTTTACCGATTGCGATCGATAGATTCTTCACTCCCGGGCATTTGCTGTGGGGAATGGCAAGTCCGTGCCCTACGCCGGTGGTGCGAGTAGCTTCGCGCTCCAGAACGCTCGACAACACCAATTCAGGGTTTTTTATTCCCATGCTCGACGTAAGAACCCCAACGAGTTCTTCAATCGCGGCCTTTTTTTCTCTTGCCGCCAATGGGACGACAATCCGCTGCGGCGTGATAAAATCGGCTATATTCATTTATGTTCCTGTTTAGATGCTCTGGCGTCCAAAATATCAGTTCCCTCATGCATGCTACTCTACGGAAGACCTGCTATATGTTCAAGCATGTGAGGTGGGGTACCCATCGGTGAGCATCGCACAAGTCTATCCGCAACCGTTGTCTACCAGCCAGCCTTCCGCCCTACGGCATCACGATGATTCCAGTTACCCCTGAGTCGACGCCTCGCCTTCAAAAGCAGATGCGTCTTGGCACCAGTCAGCGGACGCGATCTCGAAACGATGCGATATATGTTCTGCGGCGTGCCCGGAGCGAGAGCGCAATTTCTTTCGCTGCACCTCGAATGGCTCGAAAATCCCCACGAATGCGACATGGCCCTAAGGCATCCTTGAAATACCCGCTCGAGCCTGTAAGACGCAAATCTCCGTCGACTATCGCCGCGTGCATCACTCGGGCGCCGCGCGAATTAAATAATCGAACAAAACCCGCACCTTGGTACATGCCCACCCCGCCGGGAGTGATGACGATGTACCGAATCGTCGCGTTGATGGCACTGGAGAGAATGGGGGTTACACCCGGTATTGGTCGCCAAAACACATTGATAATGGCAATCTGCTTGACCGGTTCGCTCTTCTTCGGTGATCGCCGCGATGTCGTCTGAAGATAGAAACGGTAGGTATGATCTCGCGTAACGCGATAAAATCCCTCGCTGAACTGAGGCTCAAGCGCAACCCGTTCGCTTTTGACGGGGGTTAAGGTCAGTGGGCCGAAGGATTTACAACCGGCAGAAAAAAGCATGGCGGCGGCGGATAAAGCGAACATACACCGCCGACTCCATACCAATAATGATGGCGAAGGCCTTAACCTCAGTCTGCAACTCCACATCAGCAACACCGGAATCGGATATCACACCGATCTGCCATCAACAGTTTCAGACGGAATTGACCGACCGGCCGACGCGGCGCTTCCGATTCAACATCTGCCGCCCTTTTTTGGTCTTCATTCGGGCGCGAAAACCTATTTTACGAGCCCGCTTTTTGTTGCTTACTTTGTGCGGATAATGCACGCTGAATACTCCCGCGAATAAATGAAATAACTGCCTCGGCTGGCAGGCAATCAGTGTATATGAACCAATATCGACCGGTACGACCGATTCCCCTGGGCATCGGTGACACGGACTACAATCCGATGCGCCCCCGCCGATAGCGCTCGGGTCTCCGCCGAGAACGCCTCCAGCGGAGAATCCATTATGCTAGTCGATCCTGCCGCTGGCTGCCAATGTCTGCCGGAATCGACATCTATGGCAACCTGCTGAACGCTAACCATATGGCTGTGGGCAATCCCCGTGATTTTTACCCTTCGCCCGGCGACAATGACAGCCTTTAGATTGGTTATGAACGGCGGCGTATTGACAACCGTAAACCAATTCGTCTTCCGCGCTGTGGCCAAGGCCATGGAAAGGGGATTCGATGGCGCATCGCTGGCAACAACCTTGATACGGTACTGACCGTCCGGAAGACCATTGGTGGAGAAGTTGTACGTAGTATCAGAAAGATGTCGTGCAATCCGTATCCATACGGGGATGCCTTTCTGCTGGTAATACAGCGAATAAGCCAGCGTATCTCCGTTGGCATCTTCGGCATTCCAGTTCACCGCCACTGAATGCTTTCCATTTCGAAGCGGTGATGATGTGATGGAGCTTACGTCCGGAGCGACATTGATCTGCTCATATCCAATTCGGACTTTTTGTACGACGGGGGACGGCCGCTTCGGTCCGCCCTTCAGCAGAAGGCGAAACTGAAGATATCGTGCCGCCGGACTCGAAATGGGTTGGTACGAATTAGCCGGGATGGGGGCGGACCAGCGACTCCAGAATTTAGCGAATTTGTCCACGGATTTCACATTTCCAGATCGCGTTTCTATCGCCACGGTATCACCGTGCGGGACAATCGCGGTAACGTGAGGCACGCCCCAAACAGCCGGGAGTTTGGCATCCAATACTCGGCTGGTATATGAGCCGGTCTGGTTCCATCCGGGCCCAAATTGATAAATCTGACCCAAATTGGCCGTTCCGAGCATCAAACCGCCATCGGCATCTTTGGCCATGGCCAAAATATCGTGCTCTTTGAAGTGATGCAGCAATATCTGAGTCTGTGTTTCTGGGTTGTAAGAGATGAGTCGACCGTTGGGGCCGGTCCCCAGAATCAGTGCGTCGTGTATATACACCATGGACAGGATCATGTCCGGTACCGCCAGAATCGGCATCACGCGACCATCCGGGGCGATGGCAAATACGGCATTCAGCTTCTTCGAAGCATTCGAACCGGGAAATGGCTGTGCCGAGGTGGGCGGGGACATAACCGGCAGGGGAAGATGTCCCATATGGCGACGTACAGCCTTTTTTCCCGCTTTTCCGCCTCCCGGCCCCATGGATGGAACGGAAGCCGGCATTCCATCCGGCGCAGCCTGCGTTTTGAAAAAGCCGCCGCTGTTTTTTGCGCGATTCGGCGATGCTGTCGCAGCGTAAATCGTGCCTCCCTTTCCTATCGCCAATGCGGATATTTCGGCGTGATCGGCCGACATCAACACAAAAGAGCGGCCGGAAGCGGCGTTGAGTTTAACCACCAATCCCGCGCCATCGGTTCCGGCGATCAGGTGGCGGCCGGTATGACTCATCACCAGTGCCATGATATTGTTCACGGGCAGGTGGGCGAGCAGGTGCGCCTTTCCATTGCGGTGAAGACTCCACACCTGGCCGTGCGGGCCGGTAGCGAGGTAAATCGCACCATTTTTAGCTGTCGCAATGTCCCAGATGTAGCGTACTTTGGGATTGGAAAATAACACCCGCGGCTTATGCCCGCCTCCCTGAAGCGGAATATCAAGCAGAGCCGAATGCGATCCGCACGCCGCCACCAGCAGATGATGAGCGCCGAGCATATGGAGTGCAAGAATCTGCCGTCGACCAGGCGGCGGTGCATAAAGAATAGATAGCTTGCCGTGATGAAGCTCGTAGACTTTTCCTTTGGGAGAATCGCCGAAATAAATCCGACCATCGTGAGCCACCACCACCGCATTGATAAGCCCGCGCAGAGGATGCGGCAATAGCGACGAAATTTCGCGGCTTAGTGATAAATCACCGTAATTGTTAACAAGGGTATGGTGAAAAGCTCCAGCCGAATAAGCACGTTCGGTATTGAAATTCCACGTTTTAACCTCTACAGCCCGAGCCATGGTAGATGCGGAGGCAAGCACCACGGCTGCGGTGAGGAAAAGTCCGACATTCAATTTCATGCGACCTCCAGTAAAAACAGTCTTCATCAGTTGAGTTCTCTTATGGATCACGTCAATTCATCGGGGGTGGCCCGGCACCTGGAAAGAATGGCATGGGCGACGGTTGAGTTTTAATGGGTTCGGCAAATCGTCCAAATGGATGACGACGGACGGTAATGGGAATATCGATCTCGCCGCCTGCGAGAACTCCCGGCAACGGCACACTCGTCGCGATGCTGTTCGCCAGCGGATAGACATTTGCAGGCGGGTTTTCCGTCATGATGGTTAATCGGCTCGCCGGCAGGTTGGGCATCGATGTGCTGCCGACTGTCAATCCATGCGTGTTGAGCACCAGTTGGGCGTAGAGGCGGTCGGACTTGAACGACGTGATGTACTGGATTGACCGTTTCAATGACGCCGTGCTCAGGGCCGTGTAATATTGCGGAAAGATCGATGCATTGTCGATCAGCAAATTGCTGCGCGACGATATCTGCAGGTTGTAGACCCCCTTCGGCGTGCCGACCGGAACTACAAGACGTATAACGGCCGTGAAACTGTGCTGATGCTCCGGTCGGAGTCGCGCGTAGATGACGAGCGTGCCGCCGGGTTTTACAACACGGCGCGCCACCGATGCACTGATCAAAGAGACTGCATGAGAGGTACCGTGGATGGAAATATTAAAATCCATGGACTTAAACGCCAAATCATGGAAGGGATTGTCATTGAGTATGGCTATCGGGAGCAGCACGCTGGTGGGATCAAAATTGCCTGTCGTGGCGCGATAGTCGACCGGTAATGAAAAGTGCCGGTAGTGGACGTCCCCACTGATGTGAACGGTGTATTTACCGTTTTTCTTGGTCAGATTCCGTTTGGCGGCCATACTTCCCAGAATCGCCGCCCCAATGGATTCCACCGTCGTGTTTCGGTTTGGATAAAGATTGTAGTGAAATACCTTCACCCAGGTGGGATGGTGATATTCCACACGCACGGTGATCGGTACAGAGGCGGGCTTAGGGCCCAGGATTCCCATAATTCCCGTCTCTTGATCCATTAATAGTGATCCCTGGATCGGACCTGCAGCATCACCGAGCTTAAAGGAGGATTTGTAGATGGGCAGCACATGAAAAATATACGCCCCGGCAACCGGAAGATGCGTCGGCCCCTGAGCAAAAAAGCGGTGGCCGAAGGCATAAACATGATGATGAACGATTGCCGTCACCGTGCCGATGGCACACATGTCCATGTCACCGGACATCAGCGGTACTGAAATGGCAGCGCCGGGACGTAAATCCAGGGCGCCGGGTTTGAGCAGCCCTTCTCCGCCGAGTTTGGAATCCACGCCCGCCCCACCACCGGAGAGTGCGGTGAGACCGGAACCTCGCAATCCCTGACGCAGAAAACGTAATACGGATGAATCCGCGGTGGAGATCATCAGCGGAGTTGAAAGCATTCGAATGCCGCCGCTGCTCGACGAATCCGATCGGCGAGCCGGCGATTGGGTCCAAAGATGGTGCGGATAGACGCGGGAAATCAAGGTGCTGAAGCCGGGCACATCTGAACGCCTCGCCTTGTTCAGCAACCAGGAAATGGCCGATCCCCCCCCCTCCTGCCGCTCCGCCATTTTATTCGGCATCGGAATGCGGAGCATCTGGCGAATGGGTTGGACGCCACCGATCGGATCCTTGGAGTATGGCCAACCGTATGCGATTGCACCGATGAGTTTCCCGTCAATATACACCGGCGATCCGCTCATCCCTTCAATAATGCCTGACTTCTGCAATCCCAGTCCATAACAGCGAACCAGAATCACATTCATGTCCGGCTGGAAATCTTTAATAACGTCGATAATTTTAACTTTGAATTTCTGTATTTTGGCCCCGCGCATCACGGTAAGCCCGTAACCGATCATCCCAGGCCGAAGCTTATTTTCAAAAAGAAAGCGGGCAGGATCAGGATTAAAATACTTACTCTGGACACCTGCAGCTGTCGGTGCCGCCCCCGCATCCGATGGCTTGGCCAGCGCCATTCCGAGGAGAATGCCTACGCCGACAGAAACTGTTACAACTAACTTTCCGGCTCTCAAGCTAACGTCCTTTCTGCATCGGTTACAGCAGGTTGCCCCTAAACCGACGCTCCACATCATGAAGCCGCATTCTACAAGACGGCGCAAATCTGACCAGTCACTAATTCCGACGACTCAATCAACCGCCCAACTTCCGAAACTTGTTACGGCAGGCATCTCCCTGGTGTTCAGGTCAGGTTGAAAGCAGTCCTTCATACCGAGCCGGACCGCATCTCAAATTCGCAGGCCGGGAACCGTGAGGGAATCATGCTCTTCGCGTATTATATTGTCTTATGCTACAACGCCGATATGAACTTGCTATTGTGCTGCCCGTTTATAATCATCATTTCACCGTTGGGCAGGTCATCCGCGACATCGTGGATGAATTTCCCAACCAATTACTGATTGTGGTTAACGACGGCAGCACAGACGGCACAGCCGCTGCCATCGAAACCGTTCATAAGAGCCATCCATACGCGAGAATTCAGGTGCATACGCACAAAGTGAACCGTGGGAAGGGTTCCGCTCTCATGACGGGCTTCCGGGCCGCGGAGCAAGCGGGGTGTACGCATGCTATTACGATCGACGCGGACGGTCAGCATGATCTCAAGGACGCGGCGCGTTTGATCGCAGTAGCAAAACTCTTCCCCGATGAACTCATCATCGGTGATCGGCAGATTGATCGACATCCAACGCCGAAAAATTCCCGTCGGGGTCGGGATATGTCGCGTTTCTGGCTCTGGCTGCAGACCGGCATGGACGTACCGGATCCGCAGTGTGGATTACGGGTGTATCCTCTGGCGCCGGTCCTCTCCGTACGATGCTTCACGCGTCGTTATGATTTTGAGACGGAGATTGTTGCCCGGCTGGCTTGGAGGGGCCTGCAACTGATATCCGCGCCCATCACCTGTATTTATTTTTCGCCGGATAAGCGCGTCACACATTTTCGCCCGTTCATCGATACCACACGCGGAACTTGGATTAACATAGTCCTGACCACGCTTCGCATTTTGTCCATCCCACCCGGCCGTACTCGCCCGCCGTGCGCTTACGAACCGATCCCCCTCCTGCGAAGCCTGCAAGATCGCAGGCATTGGCGAAAAATCCTGAACCTCGATGGATGTATGCCTCTCGAATCATCGCTGGTTGCCGCAGCCGTCGGCATCGGCGTGCTGATTGCGTTCATTCCCGTCTACGGACTTCAGACCATCTTAGCTATTTACATTGCCCGGCGTCTTCATCTGAATTTGCCGTTGATGGTTCTCTCCACACAGATATCCATCCCCCCCCTGTCCATCGGCATCATTTTGGTTAGTCTGATATGCGGACACCTGATGATCCATGGCACCTGGCCGCCGATTTCCATATCGGCGCTCCGCCAGCACTCCATGTGGTATTGGTTGGCGGCGTTTACCGGAGATTTACTCCTTGGCGGCATAGTCTGCGGCCTGATTGCGGGCACTATTTCTCTGCTTTCAATGCGTTTACTTTTGAGGATGTGTCGTGGCGTAAACACCGAGAACATAGGATCGTCGGCCACTGCTTGCATCGACCTGAAAACCCACCTGAAAGGGTAATAAATTTCAGCCGTGGCCAGCGGTAGTTTTGAATTCAGGCTTACCGTCGAAACACCCTCGGCATTGCCGCCAATCACCATAAAAATTGCTGCGGCATCCCCCTTCCTGTTCGTTACATCGGTTGTGCCGCCGGTGACGAGGGTCCCGGAATCGGTGCGGGGATGTTATCTGGATTAATCCCGTCGCGATTCAGATCGCGTTTTTCCGCCAGCTCGGCGACGGTTCCGGGCGGTGCCAGTGATTTATACCA
>JAJZNY010000450.1 GCA_021852245.1 Planctomycetota bacterium
CCGGTGTCGTGCAGCTTTTCATGCTCGGCGTCTCAGCGCATCGCTGCGGCCTGCGGTGGGGGAGTATCACGTTTGCATCGCCGGCTGTCCGATCTCTCATCCGCCGCATGGGGGTGATGATTGTCGGATTTTCCGCCGTGCAGATTAATACTTTTCTGGATTCGCAGATCGCGTGGTGGTTTTCTCCCGACGGGCACAACGGCGCGCGGACGGTGCATGTCGGGTCGTGGCAAATTCATCTGCCGATGCTCGCCGGGGCGCTGGGCAAGCTCTCGGTGGCCCAGCGGATTTACATGCTGCCGGTGGGTGTTTTCGGCGTCGCGATTGCCACTGCCATTTTTCCGAGGCTCTCCAAGCTTGCGGCGGAATCAAATGTGGATGAACTCAAGGATGTGCTGCGGCGGGCGTTCAGGCGCGGACTTTTTCTGAGTCTGCCCGCCACCGTCGGCATGATCCTCATCGCCCACAAATTAATATCCGCGATTTATCTCGGTGGCCATGTTTCCCAGGCGGATGTCAACCGGGCCACCCATGCGGCGCGATGGTTCTGCGCGGGGATCTGGGCTTTTGAGCTGCAGATGATCCTGATCCGCGTGTTTTACGCCTTTCATGATTCGCACACTCCCATGAAAGTAGCGGTGGCGGCTGTGGTATTGAACTTGATTCTGAATCTGCTGCTGATCTGGCCGCTGGGTGTGGCCGGCATTGCCGCGAGTACCACGGCGTCGGCCATCTTTCAGTGTGTTCTGCTGGCGTGGCTGCTGCGGCGGCGGATCGGTCCGCTGCAGGTGGGGCAGATGGGGGGCATGCTGGTGCGCGTTGCCGGTGCGGTGATCGCCATGGCGGCTTCGGCAATGGCGGCCGATTGGGCGTGCGATCACTGGGTGCGGATTGCATCTCATCCGATCGTTGGCAATATCATCGGTCTGGCGGTGATGGTCGCGGTCGCCGCCGCCGTCTACGGTCTCTGTGCCCGCTGGCTCAGCATTCCTGAACTGGCGCACGCCCCGATCATCGGGCGACTTTCGCGGAAACGCAGCGGAAAAGATAACGCGGCGGGATGAGGCAGTCCGCGTCGTTGTGGATGCGGAGCATAACCGCCTTGCGGCGAACCAGGTTCATGCGTAACCTGGTGAGGAGATGATACGCCAATACTACGACGATCGCATAGAACATTTTCTCCGCAGTACTGAGGATGAAATCATTGGCAGGCTTGCTGGAAGGAGTGAATTTGCGATTACGGAATCCCAACGCGATGCATGGGAAGCAGAAATTGACCTGTTGAAAAGGGTATTGAGGCCGTTTCAGGGGCGGGGAAAAATCTACTTTGAATATTCAATTCCGCGTCTCGGGCGCCGAATTGATGTCGTGCTGCTTATTGAGCATGTATTGTTTGTTCTGGAATTCAAGATAAACGCCTCAGACTTTTCCCATGCAGCGATGGAGCAGGTCTGCGACTACGCATTGGATATTAAGAACTTTCACCAGACATCGCACAACATTGCCATTGTCCCGATCTTAATTGCAACTGGGGTGGCTCGTGCACCTCACCACGCTTTGGTGGTGGGGCGCGACGGTTTGTGCACGCCGGTCTGTGCGGGGAGTGAGGATCTGCGAGAGGCCATTGAGAACGTTCTGGCCGCCACCGCGGGTATCTCGCCATTTTATAAGCTCATTGACCCCAGCGCATGGGAGGCTGGCCGTTACAATCCAACGCCCACCATCGTTGAAGCGGCCCAGGCACTTTACGCGGGCCATGGCGTGACGGATATTTCGCGGAGCGATGCGGCGGCCACCAATCTCTCTCAGACCAGCGAGCGAGTATCGAGGATTATTGCCGAGGCTCGCCAACATCGCTGCAAGGCGATCTGCCTGATTACGGGTGTTCCCGGAGCGGGTAAAACGCTGGTGGGGCTTGATATTGCCGCCAGGCACACCGACAGACAGGAAGCATTGCACAGCGTGTATCTTTCGGGCAACGGGCCGCTCGTCGATGTCTTGCGCGAGGCGCTGGCTCGCGACCAATGTCGGCGGGAAAGGGAAGCCGGTAGGAAGGTAAGCAAGGTGCGGGCGCGCAGCGAGGTTAAGCAGTTCATCCAGAATGTGCATCATTTTAGAGACGAATGTTTGCGCGACGCCCGCCCGCCGATTGAACACGTCGCGCTGTTTGATGAGGCTCAGCGGGCATGGAATCTTGAGCAGACACGATCCTTCATGCAACAGAAACGCAAACAGCCGGACTTTAATCAATCCGAGCCGGAGTTTCTGATCTCCTGCATGAATCGCCATCCGGACTGGGCCGTGGTGGTGTGTCTCATCGGCGGCGGCCAGGAAATCAACACGGGCGAGGCTGGTATTGCAGAGTGGCTCAGCGCTCTGCTGCATCGATTCCGGGATTGGCGGGTGTATCTTTCGTCCCGGTTAGGGGGCAGTGAATACGCCGGAGGCGAAACTCTGAACGCGTTGTTGCAGCAGCGGAGGGTGCGGACATTCGATGACCTGCACCTCGCCGTATCCATGCGATCATTCCGGGCGGAAAATCTCTCGCTCTTAGTCCGGCAGCTTTTAGATTTAGACGAAGCAGGTGCAAGGGCAACCTATTTATCGCTGGCGGACCGGTACCCGATCAGGATTTGCCGCAATTTGGCAGTAGCCAAACGGTGGATTCGCCAGCAAGCAAGGGGTTCCGAGCGGTACGGCCTGCTTGCATCGTCGCGAGCGCTGCGCCTCAAACCCGAAGCGATCGACATTCGCACTGCGGTGGACCCGGTCCAATGGTTCCTCAATGATCGGCGCGATATCCGGTCGAGCTATTACCTTGAGGATGCGGCAACCGAGTATAAGACACAGGGGCTTGAACTCGATTGGACGTGCGTGGCATGGGACGCCGACTTTCGCCGGGCTGGTGACCGTTGGGACCACTACTATTTCCGTGGCAAGGAGTGGGCGCAAATTCGTAAGCCTGAACGCCAACGGTATCAAAAAAATGCCTACCGGGTGCTGCTCACACGTGCTCGTCAAGGAATGGTGATTGTGGTGCCCGCCGGTGATCCCGAAGACCCCACACGCCTGCCAGATTTCTACGATGCGACTTACGAATACCTTAAAAGTCTGGGCTTTCCCGAGATCACCCAGTAGCCTGAAATTACTTTCTATGTTCACGAACACGGGCCTCCTCGGCGCGGTCGTCGGTTGAGCGTTGGCCGTGCCGCGGCGACCGGGCGAGGCTCGAAACGCAGGGTAAAATAGGGCATGAACATTACGGTCGAAAGAGTTCAGTTGGATCAGGTGGCCGCGCTGGTGGACCTGTTTCTGCTCGTGGAACGCCAGCACGAAACGTATTGGCCGCTGCGGTGGAAACTGCGCGACGATATCAGTGAACGCTATACCCGCTGGATATCGGGCAACCTGGAAAAGCCGGATTGGTTGTTCGCCGTCGCACGAGCGCAGCAGCGTGTGATCGGAGGCGTCGCCGTCGGGATCATGACGGAAATTCCCATTTATATTTATGACCGATACGCATTTATCCACGATCTGGCGGTGGCTGCCGATCATCGACGGCAGGGGGTAGCCACGCGGTTGGTGCAATTTGCAACGGATTGGGCCGCAGGCAACGGCGTGAATCAACTGCGGCTGATGGCCGCCGAACCCAATGCCGCGGCGCGGGGATTATTTTCTCATTTGGGTTTCCGCTGCACGTACCATGAAATGGTGCTGCCAATCACCAAGTCGGGGTGAGTAGTGTCAGCTCGTTGGGCAGAGCGTGCACGCGGAATCCGCAGGCCACGGAGCGCCGGCCGCTGTACGATCATGCATGGGTATGGAAATGAGATCAGCTCACGCGGCCGACTCGCCTTCGCCGCAGCGTAACCCACATTCCGCAAAGCAGGGCGGCGGAGAGTGCAAGAGATGACGGCTCCGGTGTTGCCGCGTCATAACCGATGGCCTGAAGCGCAATGCCTTCAGGCGATGTAAGACTTACGCTCGCGGATCCCAGCGAGGAAGAGGTGAACGCCAATTGCACGTAATTGCCGGTTGTGCCTTCACTGCCCCAATCTCCAAAGTCGCCGCCCGACTGGCCGCCGGTGCCCGGGTTCTGATTGAAATTGACGATGTTCGTTTTTCCGCCGTCAATGGAAAAGTAAGAAGTTGCCGATGGGCTGTTGGTATAGCTTGGAATGCCGGCTCCGGAATAGCGGAATAAATCCATGGGTCCGTAATTAGCTGGTGTCGTTGTCGTCGAAGAGCTATTGAGCGTCGATCCGGCCCCGCCGATGCCCAGCACCTCATCCACCTCATGCTGAATCACTCGACCGGCACTGTATGGGCCGTTTCCGCCGAAACCGATGAGTTTTGCAGCATTTAACGTAATCACGCCATCGTAGGTTCCGGTGCTGGTTATGTTACCGGCGGCGTCCAGACTGCCCGTGTAGCTGGAATCGCCGCTGATGGCTCGCATATCGGCACTGGGGACAAAAAGGTGAGTCGAGGTATTGCTGTCGTTGCCGTAAATTAAATTGTTGTACGCCGTCTGCTCAATCGCGTTGTTATTGTTGCTGGCATTGGTGTCCATGTAGCCTGTGTACTTAGCATAGGTTGGTGAATAGCCCGTAAATTCGCTATGCCCCAGATAAGACGCGGTAGAATTGGTGGCTGTGATGGTAAAGGCAATCTGTATATTAATTTGATTGGTGAAATTCTGATCGTAAAAACTCAGGGCGCTGTTGATATCACCCTCGATGGTCTGCGCATTCGTGCTGCCGGTAATTGTCCCTTCGAATGTCGGGGTAATGGTCATGGCGTGCGCAACGCCGCCTGCAGCCACGATGGATCCGATTGCGACGATGCATGCGCCCGCCAGGCGTGAAGCGGCTGATGATCGACCGATACCACGAAAACTTCTCATGACATTTACCCCCATCATCCGAACAGTCCTGTTCCTGAATCGAAACAACATTAATATGACAACTCGCTACACCCGAGTCAAGAGAATTGTGCACGATTCGCGATTGCGTGTTTGGAGAGCCGGTTGAGGTGAATGGACGCTTGGGTAATCCAGCATCTGAGAAAGCAACCTTGCCGGGCGACCGGGAAGCCGAGTCTTCGCGGTTGGAAACAAGGGGTTATGAGCTGCGAAGCCTATGACGCCGCATCAAATGAGATATGTTGAATCATCTCGCAACCTGCAAACCCGGGCAGACAGAGACGCCACAATGCCGGATCAGAACAATTCGGCACCACGCCATCCACGTTTGCGTGGCTATTCAGGCATCCCCAAGGGGGGATTAGACCGCGACGACCGTCTTCTTGCCGCCGGTAACCCCGGCGAGTTTGGCCAGTTCAGCGGCCTTGTCGGTGCGTTCCCAGGTAAATTCAGGCAGTTCGCGGCCGAAGTGGCCGTGGCGGGCCGTCGCCAGATAGATCGGCCGCAGCAGATCCAGCTGGCGGATGATATCGCGCGGTCGAAGGGCGAATATCTTTCGCACCAATTCCTCGATGAGTTGTTCGCTGACCACGGCCGTGCCTTCGGTATCCACGAGCACGCTGACCGGATCGGCAACACCGATGGCATATCCGAGCTGGACTTCACAGGCGGTTGCCAAACCGGCCGCGACGATATTCTTGGCCACATAGCGTGCCATATAGCTGGCCGAGCGATCCACTTTTGAAGGGTCTTTGCCGGAAAAGGCGCCGCCGCCGTGACAACCGCGGCCGCCGTAGGTATCCACGATGATTTTTCTGCCCGTGAGCCCGGAATCGCCATGCGGGCCGCCGATGAGGAATTTACCCGTGGGATTGATGTGGAAGATGATCTGGTCGTTCCAGAGTTCAGGGCACTGCGCCATGATGACCGGATGTATTATTTTATCAATAATTTCGCGTCGGGCACCGTCGGAAAATGAATCGGTTCTGGCATCGACCACCTCCGCGGTGTGCTGCGTGGAAAGCACGACGGTATGAATCCGTGCCGGACGGTTATCGTGATATTCCACCGTCACCTGGCTTTTGGCGTCGGGGCGCAGCCAGGGGAGTTTTTTGTGCTGCCGCAGTTCCGCCTGCCGTTCAACGAGCCGATGGCTCAGATAGATCGGCAGCGGCATGAGGGTGGTGGTTTCGTTGCAGGCAAAGCCGAACATGATCCCCTGATCGCCGGCCCCCTGCTCGTGCGATTCGGAATGATTCACCCCACGGGCGATATCCATCGATTGGCCATGAAGTGCGCGTACCACGGCACAGGAACGGTAATCAAAGCCGGTTTCCGGATCGTCATAACCGATGTCGGCAATGGTCCGGCGAGCCGTCTCTTCGGCATTGTTCAGGGCTTTGATGCCGGCATCGTTGTGAACGGTCACTTCCCCGGCAATGACCACCAGCCCGGTCGTCACCAGCGTTTCGCAGGCCACGCGGGCCGTGGGATCGGCTCGCAGAAGGGAATCGAGAATCGCATCTGAAATCTGATCGGACACTTTGTCCGGATGGCCCATGCTGACCGATTCACTGGTGAAAAGATGTTTGGTTCTTCCGTTTGGCATCTTATGCAGACTCCCTGAAATATTTTCCGTTTTCACGCCGAGCACGGTAGCTGCCGCTCTCCATACCCGCAAACCCAAAAGGATAACCGTAATGGCCCCGAGCGGCAAAACTTTCCGACTATTCATGTATGCGAAATAATCGGTATGTGTTGACGGAAATCCGATGGGTCAAGGGCTGCCGTCACCAAAATCGTTCTACCGCACCTGCCCCCAGATGCACTTCTGATCCGCCCCAATCGGACGATGATGGGCGTCCACTTCCGCTTGCGGCAACAACCGCTGCCGCGGCGCGTTATACTCATGGCGAGCGTTACTTGGTGGGAAACGCATTTGCGGGGCCAGTTGTCATGGCAAGCATCAATCCTTCAGATTTTTCCTTCGCTTCTCCGCCGGGGCAGGACTTTGCCTCCGTCGCGTCCAAGCTCGAGCAGGTTGGGGCGCAATACCGAGTGGCAATGGTGGCGGGCGGCTTGGGGAAGGTGGTCGCCTTCACCGTCCCGATCGTGGTTCTGATTATTCTTCTCGCCGGTCTATTTCCATTGCCGGCCATCGTTCTCTGGGCGATGATTCTGCTCATTCCGCTGACGGTGGTGTGGGCGTACTGGCACTGGCTGCACCCGGCGATCTTCATGCGTCCCGGCTATGGCCAGATCGCCCGATGGGTCGAGGCGGAAAACGCTCGCCTCGCCAGCTCTGCCGCCGCACCATCAGCGCCGCTGGAAAATAAACTCATCAATGCCGTGCTCCTCGCAGATGAACTTGCCGAAACCGGCCGCAAGCCGGCACCGGGAGATATCAGGCCGGTGCTGATCCCGCGCATCATCCGCGAGATCGCCGCCGATCTGAACGGGGAAGACCTCGGGCGTTATGTGCCGTGGAAGCGGCAGGGGCGGTCGTGGCTCTGGGCGGCGGGCAGTCTGATGTTCGCGATCATCATCATCGGCGGGTTTCATCAGCAACTGGCCCGTGGACTGACCGTCCTTTCAGCCCCGGGGCGATTTGTTCCGCGGCAGGGGATCGCAGAGATATTAAATGTCGCACCGGGCAACGCCACACTGCTCGCCGGAGAACCGGTCGATTTCACCGTCCGCGTGAAATCGCCGCATCAGGAACTTGTCCCGACCTATCTCGACATTCATTACGCCGACGGCCGCCGACAGCGGCTCAGCATGCATGTTTTCGGCCGCAATAATGCCAATTACGCCTACCAGCTCTCTTCTGCGGCACAGGGATTTGCGTATGTAATCAGCTCCGGCGGCACGCAGAGCCGGCGGTACCGCGTCACCGTCCTGCCGAAGATCACGCTCGCATCGCTCCATGCGCTGGTGCAGGCGCCCCGTTACACCATGCCGACCGCCGCCGTCCAAAAAGTCGCGGTGTTGGGCGGCAAGCTGGCGCTGCCGACGTCCGTTTCGGTACCTGAGGGGAGCCGCGTCGCGTGGCATCTGACGCTCAGTAACCCGCTCGCGAATGACACTCTCGCCATGCAGGTATCCAGCACCCACACGATTTCGCTCCACTCCGCCGACGGCCTCCATTTTCACACACGTCCCATCCCGATCATCAAATCACTTCGCTATCGATTTCTGGTCAGCGATGGTTCAGGTAATGTGCTGCAAACGTTTCCGGACGGTGGGTCCAATCATTTTCATCTCGTCTGCACGCCCGATCACCCCCCCAGCGTGCATGTCCTGCTGCCGCATCAGAACGTCACCCTTCCGCCCGGCAGCCGCCTGCCGCTCAAGGTTGAGGCGACAGACGATTACGGCGTTACCGCCGTTACGCTGCAGCTCGCGCGACCGGCTCATCCATTTCATACCATCCGCCGCTGGCCCATCGGTGCCGCTGAAAACGGGCGGCCAGCCACCCATGTGGTGATACCGCTGCTGCTTTCCCTGCCGGTGAAAAAATATGCCGCCGGGAGCACGCTCCGTTACCGATTCACCGCCACCGATAACCGCAGCATCACGGATGTTGATCCGCCGCTGGGGCCGCAGACCACCGACGGCCGCATTTTCAAAATCATGATTGTGCAGCAGGCGGCGGCGTCCCCACGGAAGATTCACGCCTGGCGGCAACTGATTCGCATTCTTGAGGCGATGATTAATCGCCAGCAGAAGCTGATCGTCCGGGCGAACACGATGTTTACCGACCGCCAACTGGCGCAGATTACGGGCGAGGCAACTCAGATATCAGCGGGGCAGGGGGCCCTGCGCAGCGGGATGCTGCATACGATTCATACATTTCCATTTATACGTTCCATGCGGACAATCCAGGCGGGGCTTGGAATTCTCGCCTCCGGCGATGCGTCGCTGGCCGTCACGCGGGCCGAGGAACTTTCCCGCGTCGCTTCACCGCCGGCCGCGGTTCCGCTGGAACATACGCTCCACACCCACCAGCTCAATATTCTCGACGCGCTGCGGGCGTTTCTGCATCTGGCCAAGGCGAAGCTCTCCAATGTCAAATCGCGGATTTCGCATCAGGGGAGTAATTTTCAGGATCAGGGGCGGCAGCAGTGGAAACAACTTGCGCTGGAACTCAAGAAGTTTGAAAAACAGCAACGCGATGTCATCAGCACCTCCATGCGGCTGGCGCAGAAGCCGATCAGCCAGTACGACGCCAAGGATAAATCGGAATTGCTTCACGCTCAGGCATTGGCGGATAAATGGTCCAAGTTTCTCAATCAGAAGCTCGTCAACATGAGCAATCTGACCGAGCAGGATCAGGCCAATGCCGCGCTGAAGGACGATCTGGCGGAGATGAATGTTCAACTGGCCATGGAAAAAGATGCGTTGCAGATCAAGGCCATCAAAATCGCCACACCACTGGAACAGGAAGGCCTGGAGGACGCCAAAAAACTGACCTCCAATATCGAGCAATGGCTGATGCAGAAGCCGGACACCATGAAATGGGAAATGGAAGAGCCGGTGGCTCAGAATGATGTTCCCGATCCGCCCCTGCCGTCCGAACTTCACGACATGATCGGTAAACTGCTGGAACACGAAGAAGACATGACCAGCGACATGGAAAGCCTCGGAAGTAAATGGAACGATTCGATCAACAAAGGCAATGGATGGGCTGCCATGGATGGGCCGATCAGCGATATGAGCGCGCAAGGTGTCACCGGCAACGAGATGCCGAAGAATGATGAAATTCAGGGGCGCAGCGGTTCCGGGCGCGAAGGCCGGGCAAGCGGGGAGATGGTCGGTGCCACCGCCACCAATAAGGGAGGCCGCCGTACGCCCACCCGCCTGACGCATGACGCCTTTGCCTCGGGCAAAATCCAAGACTCCTCAAAACAACCCCCCGGCGGGGCGACGGGAGGCGGAAAAAAAGCGGGCTACAGTGGCGAGGGGCTTGAAGGGCCCGCACCCATCGGCATGCAGAAAAATCTCAAACGCCTTGCGGGCGCCCAGGCACAACTGCTCAATCAGACCGAACGCCTGCGTCTGGAACTCCACGCGGACAATTTCCACAATTTCAAACTCATCGAGGCTGCAGTTCTCATGCAGGATGCTAAAAAAGCCCTTAACGCCTTCCAGTATCACACGGCTCTTATCTATCAGAAGATGGCGGTACACGATCTGGCGACCGCGAAGCTGCTTGCCGGCGCTGCCGCCCATGTCGCTGTTGATAACACCGGGCCGATTCGAAAGAAACTCCATCACCTGTCCGATTCCGCCTCCGGGCCGCTTCCCAAGGGATACCGCAATCCGATCAAGGCCTATTTTGCCCGGCTCTCGCAAACGGGCGGATAACAGGCCGTGATGCTTTTGCATAACCGGCTGAAATCAGCTAAATAATCATGGGTGCACTCTAAAGGGGTTATGTCATGACACTTATGCTCGGTTTGGATATCGGTACGTCCGCCACCAAGGCGTTGCTGCTTTCGGCGGAAGGTGACATCTGGGCGGCGGAGTCGCCGCACGATCTGCTCTGCCCCAGGCCGGGATGGGCGGAGCAGGACCCGACCCAATGGTGGCACGCATCGCTGGCGGCTATGAAAAAAGTATTACGCATCGCGCGGCGCCGGGCTTCGGATATCACCGCCATCGGTCTCTCCGGCCAGATGCACGGCAGCGTGTTTCTGGGCGATTCCCCCCGTCCGCTGCGCCCGGCTATTCTCTGGAATGATCAGCGCACCGGCGAGCAGTGCCGCCGGATTGAACAGACCGTCGGTGGCCGCGAGGCCCTCGTGGCGCTGGTTTCCAACCCCGCACTGACCGGCTTTACCGCACCCAAAATCCTCTGGATGATGGAGCACGAAGCCAAACGCTATGCCAAAGTTCGGCATATCCTGCTGCCCAAAGATTACATCCGCTTTTGCCTTACCGGGCAGTATGTCACCGATGTGGCCGATGCGTCGGGAACGCTGCTTCTTGATGTCAAAGCCCGCAACTGGTGCAGCGATCTTATTTCCCGCCTGGGGATTGATGGAAGTCTGCTGCCTGCCGTCATGGAATCAACCGATATCAGCGGGGGTGTGTCGGCACCCGTCGCGGCGCTTACCGGTCTGCGAGCCGATACGCCCGTGGTGGCCGGAGCCGGAGATCAGGCTGCGGGGGCCGTCGGCGCCGGCGTGGTTTCGCCGGGCATTCTCTCCGCGACGATCGGCACCAGCGGCGTCATCTTTGCCGCATCGGATAAACCACTGACCGATCCGCACGGCCGCATTCACACCATGTGCCACGCCATTAAAAATACATGGTGTCTCTTCGGATGCATGCTCAGCGCGGGGGGATCCTATCAGTGGATGCGCCGAATGCTGGAATCCGCCCTTCCCCGGGCAGCCAAAATATCCTACGACCGCCTCAATGCCATGGCGGCATCGGTTCCGCCGGGGGCGGAAAACCTGCTCTTTCTTCCCTACCTCACCGGTGAACGCTGCCCGCATGCCGATCCGCATGCCCGCGGCTGCTTTATCGGCCTCACGCCGTCGCACCGGGCCGCCCACATGGTTCGGGCCGTCATGGAAGGGGTCACCA